>NZ_JAUBOQ010000007.1:0-47693 GCF_036700325.1 Microcoleus sp. Z1_B2 | reverse complement strand
AAGCTTCTTGAAAATTTGATTCTTTGCCTGCAAGCTGTACTTGAGTTGCTCCTAATTCTGTCTCTAATCCCAACACTTTCGCCTGGGCCTGGTGAAATTGTTCTTGCCACTGTTTGAGTTCGGAATAGCTGGTTTTTTGCTGTTTTTCCAGCAAGCGGATTTTTAGCCAATCTTCAAATGGCCAGAATGGAGAGGCTGGGAAATGAATAACTCGATCGATCGCACCTTTCGATTCGCTACTGAGATTGCCAGCTTGGGTTTCCAAAAGTTGATATAGTTCTAAGGCTTCGGGAAAATATTTTTCTATTAAACTCGGTCTGTGACTTTTGACAATATCGTTGACTAATAAAGATTCTTCAAAATTGTCGGCTGGTATCGCACCTAAGTTAACATTAAATTTTTCGTTAACTCGATCGAGGAAAAGTTCAGGAGTGTTGCCGATGGGGTAAACGTTGGCTAGGAGACAGCGATGGGGGAAACGTTCGTAAAGTTCTAAAACTTTTTGATTGTAGTGAATCCACATTTTTACTGCCATTTCGGGATTTTGCAGCAAGCTGACATCGGTTCCCCGGCGGTAAAGGGAATCGACTACTTCCCAGGGCGATCGATAAACACAGATAAAATTAGCTTCGGGGAGCAAATTCAGCCAAAAATCCCAAAAAAGGGCTGTTCGCGGGTCTTTCCAACCCCAATGTTTGTGAGGAAGTTGATTTTGCTCGATCGCCCTTTTGGCGATTTCCACGTATTCTGCTGCTACCGGAATCGTTTTTTCAAACGTACATCCGAGTTCATCAATACCGTGCGATCGCAAAACACTTTTGTGGAACTCCACAAAATCAACATTCTCGAAATGACCTTTCACATTTCCGTCGGCCGGGCCCACTAACTTTTTGCCAATATCAACCCCAACTTTCTGAAACAAAGAAGCTGTTAAAGACGTACCGGAACGGTGCATTCCGGTAACAATAAAAACCGACGGTTTGCTGTCATTTGTACTCACAATTTATCTCCCTCGCCCTAATTCCCACACCAACCAAATTTACTCACTAATCTCCCGCTAAGCCCAGCTTTCGCCTGACTTGAAACCACGCGCTTCTGAGCTTCCAGAACTTGCTGCTTTCCATTGCCAAAACCCTACACTTCGCTTGCTCTAGTTCTTGCTTCAGATTAATTAGCTGATTTTCGGTTTTTTCCAACTGCGTTTGCACAGATACTAACTGATGTTGAGTTTGCTCCAATTGCATTTGAGCTGCAACTAATTGACTTTGAGTTTCTTGCAAATTTGTTTGAGATTCTTCCAACTTTGTTTCAGTAATCATTAACTTACTTTGATTTTGATCCCATTCAATCCTAGCCGACTCTAACTGAGTCTCAAGTAATTTGAGTTTTGTCTGAGTAGAACCCAATAAAGACTGCGATTGTCTTTGGTTAATCAGCGATTTTACAGTGCAAGTTTCCAGAATCCATTCCCAACCATAGTTGTTGATTGCTTTGACTATTAACACATCCTGCAACCCTACAGTGTTTTTGGGTAAATAACAGCTCCACCCCGACTGCAGAGCCCCATCAGTTTCAAAATATCCAGCCACATCCGGGCGATCGTAAAAAGGCTCGCACCTCTGTACAACCTCCCCGTTTACCAGCACTTGCAGATCCTCAACTCGACCGTTGAGATTCACATCAGCTACCCATCCTTCCAGATACAAATTATCCTTATTCGTAAAAGCAGCAACATCAATATATCCTTCTGGGTGGTGATTGAAATTCAACTCCGAAAAATCTCTAACTAGCTCATTTGTGACAACATACAAATCCTGAAATCTGCATATGCCTTTTTTGATGCGGTGAACAAAAGCTTTGCCTCCGCTAACTCTCTCGACACATTCTCTCACAAACTTTTCAGTTACATAAGTTGTGCCGTATTCCTCCTTATCTAAAGACTGGCTTTCGCTTTGAGCACTAAACAAAATACCATTAGCCGGCATTTCTATATTGGCTAAGCGCAAACACTCATCGTGAACGCTGAACATCAAAATGCCGTTAGGAGTCAACAAATCGTACAAATTTTGCAACCAACTTGTAAAAGTTCTTTCCGGCATATGGCTGAAAAAAGAATTAGCCAGAATGCAGTCAAACTTGCGGTCAATTAAATAATTTTCGGGTTTTCCAGTTGAGACAATACCGTTGACGCCCAAGTATTCAGTTTGAAACTTAACCGCGTTAGCATAAATATCAGAAACCCAAATTCGTTCCGGCGGTATTTCCTGAATCAAAAACCTGGTAAATCGACCGTAACCGCAGGCAAAATCTAGAAAAGAAGGTACATTTTCAAAACTGCCAAAATGCCATTCCACAACTTGTTTAACCGTATCCAAGATGCGACGCCCGATCGAATAATAGCGCACCAAAGCCCGATCGCGATCGTCTTTGACGTTGTTCAAGCTGAACAAATACATTTCATCGTCTTCGCAGATATTCAGTTTAAAATTTTCGGGAAACTTAGTTTGATCTTGAATAAATGCTTTGATTACGGGATTTTCGACTAAATCTAAATTGATATCGCTCATTTTTTTTACAGAATTTTAGATAACCTCTGTTGACTGCTCTTTCACTAGAGTATCAGCATTAACAACAGTTAAACACGGTTCGATCAGCAAGTCAACGATGCCGTTACCGCAGGACTCAGTACAAGACTGAACTCTAAACATCGCCACATCAACACAGCGATCCAGATAAGTTAAATCTCCATCTACCGTTCCCACAACCCCAGCATTCAGAAAATAAACACCGGGATTCAGCAAACATTTAAAATGAAACTTTACTACAATTGTCGTTCCCGCTTCCACATACCTCACTGACTGAGTAGAAGCCTTCAAAGAAGCACCCGCCAACTCAAAACCACTAATTGTTTTAATCAACATTCCAAACCTAACTTTGGAAGTTGACCGCGAAAAAGTGACAGAGTAAGTATAAATATAATCTTGACGACCGAGCAAGTGATTTACCACATTTCCCTTCAGCGTCTCGATGTGGGGGTTGATAATTTCCGCTCCACGAGACGGATACCTTACCGTATTCGACGGTATCATCCCCGGATCGTAAAATTCATCGTAATATTCCTGCGGTTTTGAGAGATGTTGCTCCGGTTTAACTTCCCTCTTTGTGCTTTCTAAATTAGCATCCTGAAGCTGGTTTTGACTTTCCTGTTTTGTCAGTTGGTTCAGAGCTCGAATATCTGACTTCAACCCCAGAACCTGATCCGGATCGGCATAAATCAGCTTTTGATACTTAGAAATTACCACCTTCGGCGTGTGAGCGAGCAGCAATTCACCGCTATCCATTAAAATCGCCGAGGTACAAAGTTGCACCACAGAAGTAGCAGCATGAGAAACAAATAAAATTGTTCCGCCACCTTCCTGAATGCTTTGCAAGCGGGCAAAACACTTGCGTTGAAAAGCTTCGTCCCCCACCGAAAGCGCCTCGTCAACCACCAAAATATCTGGCTCGACGCTAGTCGCAACCGCAAAAGCTAGCCTGACAAACATACCGCTAGAATAAGTTTTGACTGGCTGTTCGATGAAATCGCCAATATCAGCAAAAGCAGCTATATCGTCAAACTTTTCTTCAGTTTCTTTTTGATTGAATCCCAGTAACTGAGCGTTAAAAAACACATTTTGTCGCCCGGTAAATTCCGGGTTAAACCCGCTTCCGAGTTCCAACAAAGCGGAGACTCGGCCTTTAACATCGACGCTTCCTGTAGTAGGTGTGAGCGTCCCCACAATTATTTGCAGGAGAGTGCTTTTCCCCGAACCGTTGCGGCCGACGATTCCCAGAGTTTGTCCTTGAGGAATTTCCAGATTGATGTCGTGTAGGGCCCAAAATTCGTCAGCAAGTTTTTTGGTGGGGTAAATAATTTCCTTTAAGCGGTCTCCTGGACGATCGTACCGCTTAAAGCATTTGGAAACATTTTTTAGTGAAATTACATTTTCTGTCATCCGATTTTAGATTTTAGATTTTAGATTTTAGATTTTAGATTTTAGATTTTAGATTTTAGATTTTAGATTTTAGATTGACTTTACAGCATATTCGGTGGTTCATAAAGTACATTAGCAGCTCTATTGTGTGGTGTTAATCTGTAGGGTGCGGATCTGCGAGATATTGGATAAAACTTGCAGATTGACGGGTGGCGACGCACCTTACACGGGCTAGAAAATTGTGTTTACTACATATACATAGAATATGCTGTATATCTCAAACAAATTTACAGCATATCTCAAACAAATTTACAGCACGTCAGCAAAAGCGGGACGCAAACGCCGGTAAACCGCCAAACCTCCACAAAATATAGCAGCCGAAATTAGCGTGGCGACACCCCATTCGCCCCAATGCTTAACTTCTCCAAGCAGTATGAGGTCTCGATAAACCTCCGAGATGGCGGCCATTGGATTCAGCCAAAATACCCACCCTCGCCACTCTTGCGGGATGATGGATGCTGGGTAGACGATCGGCGTCAAATAAAACCAAAAATTTAGAATAACACCTAATGTCTGAGGAATGTCTCGCAAAAATACAGTCAAGCCGGCTGTCAAATATCCCAAACCAGCAGTTATCAGCAACTGAGGCACCCACACCAACGGCAGTAAGCATAAAGTAGCGTTGAGCTTTTGCGACGACACTGCAACTATCACAATCAAAGCTGCTAAACCCAGAGAACTTTCAATAAAAGCTGTAAAAATCGGCACTAGGGGCAGTAAACCGAGAGGAAATACCACTTTTTTGACTAAATTCGGCTGCCCCACCACGGAGACTCCCGACTTGATCAAACCGCTGGTGAAGGCAGTCCAAGGCAGCAAACCGGCAAACAACCAGACTCCAAATGTAATGTCGCTGTTTTCTGGGAAGCCTGCAAGGCTGAGCTTTACCTTGAGGACGATCGAGAATACATAAGTGTAAATCACCAATTGCGATAGCTGATTCAGCAGCGGCCAAAAATTGCCCAGAATCGAGCCTTTGTATTGAGCTTCCAAGTCCCGGCGCACCAATGTTGCCAGCAGATTCAGCTTCGCCCACCGCTGCCTACTTGCGGGCGGCCTGCCGCCCACCCTTCGGGCTTTTTGGGCAACTTCTTTCACAGTTCTCTGCAATTTTTTCGCCCTCGTTCACTACCTTCACACCTAAATCAACTCAAGCTACAACTGTGCAGCTTTTGCTAAACCGCAATTATTCCACAGCCCCGTCGTTTTGATCAAGGATCTGCCACCCTGGCTTGGGCTTCTTGTTTCGGTGTTGCTGATTTACGGTATGAAAGACTAAATATGCAAATCCTAGAAACCATTATCTACAAAGCTTCTGGATTTTCAACTTATTTTTTTCATGCCCTGATTAAGCAACGCCCTTCGTGTTCATCGGGAAGTGCCACCAGCTTTGGATGCCGTGCAGGATGGCTTCTTTACGGAGCTCGTCCTGGGGCGTGCGTTCGGAGTGGACAATGCCTCGCCCTGCCCTCATCTAGTTCACCGCACCCCTGACGGATTTCTTGAACACTGCCGACACTAACGACTAGCAACAAAGCGAAAAGTTAGGAAATTAAAAAAATCAGGCTACTAAGAGACAAGTTGTGATATAGCGTGCAACTATTTTTTTGCCGATATTCACCTAAGCTGAGCTCGATAGATTATGTAATATCCGACTTTTCCGACTTTAAGATCCGACTTTTCCGACTTTCAAAGGCAGGGGAGGGGAAATATTATAGAGATAAGATGCGTCTCAAAAGCTGTGGAAGCAATTAATAGCCTTTCATAACTTTTGAACGATACAGTTATAGGCAGGGTTTAATGCTACAAAAGGGGGTTCTACTTAATTACTGACCTATTGTTCTGAGTGTGGGCGACGATCGCACATCGAGCGTAAAATTACGGCTATTTTTTAGCTCGTAATTTACAGAATAGTGCGTCCATCTTTTTTATATTAGTAAATCCCTATGGATGGAGGGATATAAGGATGTACTAATTATCTCAAGAACTATTTGCTCTCGAAGTGAATGTAAATTGGGGCCTTTCTTCTCAAGCTTTTTCTACGTTACTTACGTCCAAACCAGGAAATGTTGAATTTTTACCTTCCATTACCTTTTGTTTACACAAACTTTATTGATTTCCCTTGACAAGCATCTATCCAAAGAATTAAGGTAAGTATGTCTAAAGATAGATGACAAATAAACAAGTTGAGGAGTAAAGCGGGCAAAAAGATTAAATTGAATCTACAGAGGGTAAGCTGTGGAGCATTTAAACCAGTAACGAGGCTAGTAGGGTGCGTCAGCTAGAACCCTTACGCTGAAACGGAAAACCTTAGATGCTGACGCACCTTACGCAAGTCCTTTAAATGCCAAACAGCTTAGTAGCTCGAAAAATCCGAGTATTACTGCTGCCAAGGCATTCAAGAGCGGACGTATGGTTGCAATAGCAGCGTCCGGCAAGAAATTTCGTACTGAGCCAACTTTTTGAAAGGTGCCGAAAGATTTGGGAGGACAATGGGTGCAGTTAGCTGTCTTCCAAGTGAAAGTGAGGGTTCGACCCACACAAAAGCAATATAGCGCGTCTAAATAATTGTGTGATTTTTTCTAGGAACAATCCCCCGTTTGGTTGTCCCAATCGCTCCGAGATAGGTACTCTTGGCACTACCCCTATCCTATCTATTTAGATAAATGATTTAGGCTCGCTATACGGACAAATATTACCCATTTATCTCAAAGCCCAATGCGTTTTTTGAATTTTGTGAGGGTAATTTATAAATATATTGCTCCTTATAGATGGCTAGCTATCTTCCTTTGTAGCAGTCAGATTTTTGAGGCCGCATTTGAATCAGCAATGAGGATCAGCTTCAAGTTTATTATTGATGCAGCCATTGTTCCTCAAAATTATAGTCTTCTGGTTTGGATTCTGTTGCTCTTGGGAGGCGGAGCGATTGTATTTATCGTTGTTGGCTTGCTGGGCGACTTTTTATCAGCTAAATTGGGGATTCTGTTACTCAACAACATCCGCTGTTCTCTATTTGAGCGCATCCAAAGCCTTTCAATGGAGTTTTTTGGGCGACGTTCAGCCGGGGATATAATTAACTGTTTCCAGGCGGATGCAGAGAAGGTAGAAAATAGTCTCATACTTGGTCTGCCAGTTGTTATTTTTTGCCTGAGTAACATCCTTTTTTCGGTAGTTTTCCTATTTTCCCTTAACTGGCAGTTGGCTGTTCTAAGTTGCATCGGTTTGACTTTCTGTGCAATTGCACCAGCAAATGTTGCCCGTCGTGCCACCAAAGAAGGCTATCATCTCCGGCAAAAGGAAGGACACATCGCCAGCGTAATCGAAGAGAATCTGCTCTCCCAACCCGTTGTCAAGATATTCGGTCTAGAAAAACGAGTCTCAAAAGATTTTTCTGCCCAGTTGAATGACTTGAAGCGGGTTTATGTCCGGGCGAAGTTTCTGTCTAGCTTAGTGCAAAGAATTCCCAGTCTCGCTTTTGTCTTAGTGCAGCTTGTTATTTTGAGTCTTAGCGCGGTGATGACCTACGGGAATTGGATTTCAGTAGGGACACTCGTCTCGTATCAGGTTCTATTGCTCGGTTTGCATTCAACTATCCTCAACTTTACCTGGGGGCTGCCTTATTTAATCGATGGAGTGACAGGACTGCAACGTATCAATGATATTTTGGCTGAAATACCTGAAGTTCAGGAAGCACCGGGCGCGATTGATTTGCCACATTTTCAAAGTGATATTTATTTTGATAATGTCAGCTTTAGCTACTCCAAAGATAGAGGCGGGGTGAAAAATCTATCGCTGAAGATTCGCCAAGGAGATTTTGCAGTATTTGTCGGTCAGAGTGGCGCAGGCAAAAGTACAATTGTCAATTTGCTGACACGATTTTATGACCCGGATAAGGGACGCATTCTGTTGGATGGAGTTGATTTGCGCGACTGCACTATACGCTCACTGCGTTCTCAAATCGGACTGGTTTCTCAAGAGGTGATTTTGTTTAATGGCTCAGTGCGGGAAAACATCCGCATGGGCTATCTGGAAGCGAGTGATGAACAGGTAGAAGCCGCAGCGAAAGCCGCAGAAATTCATAATTTTATTTTGACTTTACCTCAAGGTTATGACACTCCTGTTGGCGACAGGGGGGGACAGTTATCAGGGGGACAAAGGCAAAGAATTGCTTTAGCTAGGGCGTTGGTGAGAAATCCAGCCATTCTGATTCTGGATGAAGCCACATCAGCGCTAGACCCCGCAACAGAAGTGGAAATTATGACAACTTTAGAGAGCATTGCCCAGAAATGCACAGTGATTGTCATTACCCACAAAATGGCTCATGCCTTGCGTGCAGATGTCATGTTTGTGATGGATAAAGGGTGCCTCGTTGTTACTGGTTAACCTACATATTTGATTCAACAAGGAGGAATTCATGTCACAGTTCGGCAACCAATTAATGGAGAAAATATCGATGTTTCAGAAATTGCCTGTGCCTAGCAGTAAGCTGTTTGTTTGGGCGTTTATTCCTTACCGCCTTACAGAAAAAGGATGGGAGAGTAAAGACTATGACACCCCTGCGACTCGTCAAGAACTGGCAGATGTATTTGCCGAACTCGGCATCAAGTGGAAGTGGCAGCCAATCACTTTTGAAAATATGCACGAAGTTGTTGAGGAGGTGGCTGCTTTCAGCAAAGAGTACATTCCAATGGTACTGAACTTTTGTGCTGGGGATGAAGATCCTAACTATCCTGGCACTTGCGTCATCAAACTACTGGAAGCAAAAGGCATTCTCTTTACGGGTGCAGATTCTACCTTTGATTATCTCTGCTCATCTAAACTCAGAATGAAGCGTGCTTTTGTTGAGGAGGATGTAGCTACGGCTCCCTACGAAGTCATTGCAGACCCTAGCCACGTTCAGGGAGTTTGCGAACGTCTTGGTACTCCTTTGATTGTGAAACCAGCGATTTCTTTTGCAAGCCGAGGGATTTCTTTGCAGTCAGTTGTCGAAAGCGATGAACAGGTGAGTTTACAACTCCAGCGATTGCTCCAAGGACAGCATGATATGCAATTCCCGCCGGACAGTATTTTTGTGGAACGCTTCATCAATGGTCGTGAGTTTACAGTCTTTCTTTTGGGTTCCAGCCAGCAGCCAGAGAGTATCAAAATCTATCCACCTGCGGAACGGGTGTTTCACTCCAATCTCCCTAAAACTCAACGTTTTTTGGCTTACGATTGGTACTGGACAAAATATGAAGAGGGTTCTCTCTTTTCACCAGAAGAACCGTTTTGCCGTTACGGACTGGTTGGTTCTGACTTGCATGACAAGCTTTGTGAGTTAAGTAAGCTGGCTTATTGTGCAGTTGGTGGTAATGGATATGCACGGGTAGATATACGCATGGACACAGCCTCCCAAGAACTGTTTGTTTTGGAGGTGAATCCTAACTGTGGTATTTCTTCTTATCCTCTCTCTACGTTCGATGATAACGATCTTGGCGCTACTTCTGTTGGCACGATCTTGCACCTTGCTGGCATCCCGTTTCCACAACTGATGTCAGAAATGATCGCTGAGGCTTTTGCTAGACAGTCTACCCAGTTACAACTGGCGAACAAATCAGCGTGAAAGTACACCGACATTTATTGTCCTAGTCAAAAACTGAAGCTGGTGACAATTTCCTAGAGATTGGCTGTTTTAAAACAGTAAAACAGCCTTCCTTGATTTTCGATAAGTATTTTTGATTGAAGGCGATATCAACAAAAATGGCTCATTTTATCTTCTAGGGTAATTGATGAGCCAAATATTCGTTATTGACATTTTTAAATCAAAAATAGAAGATAACTTTCTTGATATTATTTGGAAAATAATTGGCAAAAAAATCAGAAAATGTTCTCTGAAATCGTCTTTAGAATGTAGCAAATCAAAAAAACAACCTTTAACTTTATTACAGGAGTAAAAAAAGTGTTGCAGTTGAAACAAATCCCTAACATAGTATCTGAACGGCAACTTCCAGTCGTTAACAGCTACAACGAATGGGACCCTCTCAAAGAAGTCATTGTGGGTTGCGTAGAGGGCGCGGTAGTTCCGAAGTTAGAGCCTGCCCTCCTGACAAATACATCCCCCCAAAACTTGTGGTTTTTCCAAAAGTATGGCGGTCAACCCTTCCCCCAAGAACTTGTGGAAGCTGCCTCTAAAGAACTGAACGAGTTTTGTCAGGTTTTAGAAGCTGAAGGGGTCACTGTTCGACGACCCGATCGCATCGACTTTTCCCAGACCTACAAAACCCCAGATTTTGAAGCTTCCGGTTTCTATGCCACGATGCCCCGCGATGTGCTGATCGTCGTTGGCAATGAAATTATTGAAGCACCGATGGCTTGGCGATCGCGCTTTTTTGAATACCGTGCTTACCGTTCCTTAATGGTCGAGTACCTGCGACGGGGGGCAAAGTGGACACCGGCACCTAAACCTTCCATGTCAGACAAATTTTACGATCTTGAGTACGCCACAAAACCCATCGACCAACGGTATGCTCTCACCGAAAAAGGGCAATTTGTGACGGGAGAACTTGAACCCAGTTTTGATGCTGCTGACATTGTACGCTTTGGGCGAGATTTATTTGTGCAGCGCAGTCACGTCACTAACGAAATAGGAATTACCTGGCTCAAACGGCATCTAGGCGACCAATTCCGGGTTCATGTGGTCAAATTCCCAGACCTCAATCCCATGCACATTGATGCCTCACTCGTACCACTTCGACCGGGATTAGCATTAGTGAACCCCGCAAGACGTTGCATTCAAACCGAGCTTTTTAAGAAAGCTGGCTGGGAATTAGTGGATGCGGCTCCCTCCACCCTTCCCGACAACTGGCCGATGTATATGTGTAGCAGTTGGGTGTGCATGAATATTTTGAGCTTAGATCCCGAAACAATTTTTGTGGAAAAGCAGGAAGAACCTATGCAGAAACTCCTCAAAGATTTGGGATTTAAAGTAATTCCGGTTGATTTCCGTCACGTTTATACCTTCGGCGGGTCATTTCACTGCGTAACTTGCGATGTGCGGCGGGACGGTCAACTGGAAGAATACGGCTTTACTGAACCTTTGGAAGAAGATGAGCTTGAGGGATAAGAAAGCTTCCTAACCATGAGTACGCACTAGAATCTCGATACTAAAGCACGGTAATGGCGTGACACGCTTTAAATGTTGCAGTAGAAAAACCTTGATTAAGTCAGAAGTAAACTGATAATTTATTGCACTATTTTAGCTGTGCCACGCCAGTCGTTTATTGTCTTATTTCGCCTTAATTGTGTTCGCTACCAGTTATTGATTTATGTCAGATTCTCAAACAGTTAGTGCATCATACCTGCAGGGTTGCTCTGAAGATTTAGGGAAAGGGTTTTGGCAGCAATGGCAGCAGTATCAAGATTATCTTCACCGTTGCTGTATTAAGTGGATGGGGGGGAATCCGACTGATGCTGAAGATGCCTTGAGTCGGGCGATGCTCAAGGCTTGGGAAAAGGTGCAAAAGTACGCGCCGGGGGAAATTACTAATTTTAAGGCATGGCTGACGACACTGACTCGCAATCTGTGCGTGGACATTTATCGTGAACGCAGTCGGGGGGCGAATCGAGTTGAGGATATAGAAGGTTACGCTTCGAGTGAGGAGCAAGGACTGCTACGGAGTGAGGATACGCCAGAAATTGCTTTGGAGACTGGCGAGAAAAGGATTGTGATTCGTCGTGCGATTGGCAATTTATCTCCTCGGTTGCGCGAGACGTTTATCCTACATTTTTATGAGGACTTGTCTTATCCAGAAATTGCCCAACGGCAAGAGATTTCCTACCAGAATGTCTGCAAGCGTATTTCGCAGGCGCGGAAGATTTTGCAAGAGGAGTTGAGGGGATATTTTATTGGGGAGGAGGCGAGGGATAGGGATAAATTTGTTCCACCGACTGCAACGGAGTCGGCAATAGGGGAAATGTCCCAGGGGAATGCGCCAGTTGAAGCGACTGTGGGCGAGACAGTGACGTTATCCGTTGCGGTGGAGGAAGTGGAGAGTGTTGTGGATGAGGAATCGCCGGAGGTAGTGCGTGATGTGCAGCAGTCTAAGTCAGTGATGGTTGCGGCGATTTCTGAGCGGAAGATAAAGGTGAAGAGTGCAGTAACGCGGAGTAAAGAGGTTGAGCTAAGTGAGATGCAGATAGCCTGGAAAATGGCGGTGAACCGATATGGAGAAGAAAGAGGAAGTAGGGGGCATTTAAGAGGCGCGGAGTGTGGGAGACAAAATGTGAATCTGGTGTGGAAATTGGTCGAAGAAAGAGAGAGGAAGACACGAGCACCGCCGCCGACAAGTTGTTCGATAGGAGAACAGAAAGCACAGAAGAAACAGTTCTAAACCGAACAGAGAGCTACACAGACATGGAGCGGAACTGAATCACCAGAAACAAAGTAAAAGATGCTGAAAGAAAAGACAAAGGAGAAAAATTATGGAAAGGCTACATATGTCGAACGAAATAGGAAGGATAGGAAAGAACGTGGTGCAAAGAATATTGGTATGTATCATGGCGGTAATAATCAGCGTGATGGTACAGCAGAAAGAAACACTAGCAAGTGTCTCGACTCCTAGCCCTCTGCATTCAGACAGATATGGGCAGTATTTAGGTATGGTGTCGAAATCAAGCAGTAAATTAGTAAGTGACTGCGTGATACAACTAAGCCACGAGTGTCACTTGGAGATCGACTACGGGACAGGAATCCACACAAGTTTGTCGGATTCGATGCAACATCTTCTGGTAAGAATATACAGAAATGCAGAGGAAACAAGGTATGCAAGTTGCCACATATATAACGAAATGGAGAACGGACAATATAAGACACAGTGTTGGCGAACATGAGAGAGAGGAGAGAAGTGTAAAAAGAGGAGGACAAGATGACACAAAGACAGAGGCGAAGCTAGAGGTAGAGGGAAAGCACCTCTGACAAAAATCTGGAATGCGCTCGCTAGTCGCTAGTAATTTGAGAGTCTAGATAGACCGCAAAAAGTAAGCAGGGAGAGTTCCGATAGTGTTCCAACAGCTACCACACCCCTTCCAATTACCCCAAACATCAGCCTCTTAACCCCACTCCTAACCATCTTCGCCAAGGGCGATATAAAGTCGGGAAACCTGCTCCACCATCGGTTACACCGTCACCCGCGCCACCCTCAACCCCTGTGGCGCACTTTTCTGATTTGTGGAAGGCGATCACCTACGGTGGGCGTTTCGCCATCGCTTTTTGTTGAGATGGAGATGGAGGGGTGCGATCACAGTTTATAGAGTTTGAGGGTGAAGAGGCAATCGCTTTTCTTTTCTGGGGAGGTGATCGCTTTTCCTTATTGATTCATTCCTTATTGATTCAAGAGGATCGCGCTTAGTAGAGTCCAAATGTGGGAGGAGGCGATAAGCTTCTTATCCTTGAAGCTTATTTCATAGGATGCATCACTTAGCCAAACAAGCCTTTTAATCGAACAATTCACAAATTGACTTCTGAAATCGTCATTTAGTTGAAAGGTATCTGTACAGTGACAAATTAAATGGTGTTGAGACAAATTCCTGTCATCAAGCTAAGGCTTACCCACTTTAGGTTCGCAACAATTTGTATTGGTACAGCCTGTAAGTTCTCTGTGGAGTTTCTAAGTTGAATGCTAGAAAATTCAGGCTTTAGACCCTTGATGACATTAATTTGGCACAGCGACAAATAAAAAGTCACTGTACATCTGGATTTCCTCATTGAGTGGATTCCAAATTCCTACAGGAAGCCTTAGCTATCGTTCATCGCTTACATTCAATTAACAGTCAAACAAAGGAGAACACAAAAATGCCTGGAGATAGTCAGCAGACTGCTTTGACAGTATATAAAGAAGAAGTCGTAATGAAGATATCTTCTGACCCATCAGGTAACAGCCTCATTAAGGCAATTGATACTGATGGTGAACTGAAGATAATGTTGCAGAAGCAGGAAATGGGATTTGTTTCCGTCAACGTCAATGAAACCATGACAAGTTTAATCCAGGTTAGCGACTTGTTGCGGCTCGCATTCGCAGGCTCAAAAGGACTGCCCTGCTCAACCCCTATATTGGGGATGCAATCTGATTACCAAGATCTGGTCAAGATGAGTATGGTCACAACAGGAGCATTCCTCAGATCTGCCTTGGGTGCTGTTGAATTTCATGCTAATGCTGTCATGATGTTTGAAGAGGCAATGAAGCCCGAAAATGAAGCTAGTCAAGAGAATTTGATTGACAGTGCTATGGAAATGCTAAAGCAGTGTAGCACCGTGGCTAAGGATATGGCAGCTCAATGCGATCGTTTGATCAAGAAATGTGATAGCTTGATCGACCAAGCAAAGAAATCTTTATTAGCAGCGAATGAGGACTCAAGCGCTACTGCTGCTGAAAAAAAAGAAATCGAGAAAAAAATTGCCGAGATGGAGGCATTACAGGCTGAACTCAAAGCAAAGAAAGACGAGTACGTTTCGGCGATAGAGAAGTACGATGAGGATCAGAAGAGACTCGATGACAAAGCTGAGACAGCGATGTGGGTAGATATGGGAGCAACGGTGATGTCGGGTCTTATTCAGGCAAGTGGTTCTGTTGCCTCTGCTGCTGTCGCAGTTTATGGTGGTCCACAGGCTCAAATAGCAAAAGCTGCGAGTACACTTGCGAAGTCATCCGCAGGTAATTCATCCGAGGAAGCGGCTCCGGTTTCTGAAGCATCAGCTTCCTCTGATGAGCAAGCCCAGAGTATTCTTGTGCAGTCAGAAGACAAAGCTAAAAATGCAGCAGCTATTAAAGAGAACGAAAAACAACTAGAGGAAGCTGAAAAGAAATTAGCAGAAGAAAAAGCAAAAGTAAATGCTCTAGAGAGTTCAAGAGACAATACTGAGAAAGACAGTGCTGAGAAACTCGATATTGCGAAAAAAAAGGCAGCGCTTCTCGAAGAACAAATCAAGGAGTTGAAGGAAGAATCAAATAATCTTGCAGACGCTCGGAAAAAGATCGAAGAAGCTGGTAAAGCATTGTCAAAGTCTCTTGAGAAGGTGAGTGAAAAGGCTGCAAAACAGGCAGATAGTTTTTCAGCGCGTGCAGAGGCAGCAGGTGAAAAGGCTTACGAGTTTAGAAAGCTTAAAGCTCAGGTAGCTGGAGAATTAGAAAAAACAGTTATCACGTTGGCAGCAACACAGGTTAGCAAGAATACAGTCGAAAAAACTCTTGCTTCTCTCGAAGTTGTTCTAGCAGTGCTTGGTAGGATTAAGACGGCATTCTCAAATACAAAAGTGTTTTGGGAAGGTGTTCAGGCTCATTGTGAGTCTCTTTCTGGTGGTGCATCTGCGGCTGAGAAGTTTAAGAAAACCATTAAAGTGCCGGCTATGCGCGAAAGATTAATGCTGACGGTGAAAGGCACTGCTCTCAGTTGGATGGCTCTTTCCTATATCAATTACCGCGCCCACGATGCTATGAAGTTAGCAGGTGCTAAGGTTGATGAAGCGATGAATAATATCCCTGGAGCGGATGAGTGCAACGCAATAGTCAGTAAGCTCGGCCCCGAAATATTAAGCCAGATTAAAGCCGAGAGGACAGCTTCGGAATGAGGATTAAATAAAATAATGTACTAACTTGTTTAGGCATTAAAGTTTTGTGACTTAATTTAGTGGCGTTGCTCAATCTGGGGATGATTGCATTTCCGCCATTTTTGAAAGCCTTGTCGATCGGTGGAGTTCATAACTTGATGATTTTAAATTCATCCCATCACCGAGCAACGCCTATTTAGTTTCCCTTACTGACTATGCAAATGCATAAGGTCAATTACTGTTTTCCTAGACAAAGTGGGTTAGGGGTTTAGCTCCTCGCTTCATTTTTGTTGAACTTTATTGAGCATAGGAGTATTTTATGTTGAGTGGAGCGAGTGAACCAATTTCTTCAGATATTGTGCAATATAGTGAGTTGACTGATACGGTACTTGCCAATATCGGAAAGGACAAGACAGGATCTACCTTGGAGAAGACTTTGGATGAAAATCCGTTATTAAAAGAGCGGGTAGTCCAGGTAGCAGATACGATGTTCACTATCGATTTTACTAAATACATCTCGTCGCTTAAGGTTTCAATCAGCCTGTTTGACCTAATAAGCGCCATTCGCGAAGAGAGTGTGACAATGAACTCGACCATTGAGGATGTTAGTACAAAGCTTGTCAGGTTGGCGGAGGTAATTGTGAGTGATCTTCCCTATTTTGCTACAGCTTCTCTTGATTGTGTTTCCTACCATTCAAATGCTTTGACGTTGTTTCAAGAGGCCCTAAAGAAGAGCACATTTGAAGAACAAAAGAGACAAATTCAGGTTACTCTTGACGAGATTGCAAAATGCGAAGAGGTTGCAAAGCAATTTTCGGTAAAGTCCAGTAATTG
Organism: Microcoleus sp. Z1_B2; assembly: GCF_036700325.1. NCBI lineage: Bacteria > Bacillati > Cyanobacteriota > Cyanophyceae > Oscillatoriales > Microcoleaceae > Microcoleus > Microcoleus sp. Z1_B2. The sequence goes on along the minus strand of NZ_JAUBOQ010000007.1, from coordinate 31,244 downwards.
TTTGTCACAAATAGAGACCGTAATAAATGCAATTAGAGGAGCTTTGCTCACAACTTCTAGTGAACTCACAAAAACATCGTCGGAGAAAGAGAAACTTGACAAACAGATTGCTGCTCAGATAGCAAAGATTCAGGGTATGCAAGAACGTTTTGATGAACTCAGGAAGGCGGAAAAGGAAGAAGAAGCAAAGCAGCCTGCTGATCATAGAAATTTTTTCACTTCTATGATTCCGTGGGAAGTTGAAGCAGATAAGGATTACAAAAAGGCAGTGGAAGCTCGTGAAAGACATCTTAGGGAAATCAGAGAAAACCAAAATAAACTAAACCAGGAAATGGAGAGCTTTCAAAGAGAAAAAAGCGTTGCTAGTTCTGAACTAAGCATAGCTGAAAGTGTAGTGAGAGTGCTTACTGACATTCTTAAGGTAACGGGAGTGTTAAAAACATTTTCATCTGATGCAAATTTGTTCTGGAGTAATTTAGCGATTCGTTGTAATGGATTACAAAAGATGAACTTGGAGAGAATCGCCATCAATGCAAGGTTTGAGACAGGTGTAAACAATAGCCTTCGCAAGGGTGCCCTTTACTGGATGGCTGTTGGACATATCTACTATGCTCCTTATAACTCTGTTTCTCGAAGTCTTACAATCGAACATGCGGTCGAACAATTGACAGATTGGCTATCCCGGATTTGAGGGAAGAAGTAGCGGGTGATACATTCTATCTGGGCAATGAAGGCTAAAAACCTTGATGCAGCTAGATTATAAGCTTGCGTTATCACCACAAGTACGGGAGAGCCTAAAGCAAGTCTACTGTGAGTCTTGCTTCTCTCCAATTTTCGCATTTGATAGCAACCCAGTATCCACCCAAACGTTCAATCAGTGCGATCACATTTCAGATAAGAGAAGATAACCACTAAAAGGATTAATATGGCTACAATCAGACTGATGCACGCTAAACTTCATCGGGTACGTGTGACCGATGCCAAGCGCGATTATGTGGGCAGTATCACCATTGACCAAGAATTATTGGAAAAAGTCGGAATACTGCCCCTCGAAGAAGTGGAGATAGTCAACATCAGCAACGGCAACCGTTGGTCAACTTATGCTCTGCCAGGAGAGGCAGGAACAGGCTGCGTCTGTCCCAATGGTGGGGGAGCGCTTTTGTGCCAGCCTGGAGACATCCTAATTATATTCTCCTATGAGTGGTGCGATCGCACTGATGTTTTACGCACAGGGCATACAGCGCGAGTTATTGTTGCAGATGAGCAAAATAGCTGTAAAGAATTTTTCCACCAAACCTTAACCCCTAGCGATAACAAACTCCTATTCGACCCTTCGCAAGCCCTTACAGTTAAGAGTGATAGTGAAAGCGCCAGCTTTGATTTGAAGAACTGCTTTGAGAATAGCATCGGCAGTCCGAAACAATAGAATTAGCAACTCTGGAATCTGGAATAATCTAGGGAGTTTTAACAAGCTTTTTAAAATTCCCAATAATTCCTCGGTTTGATTAGCTAACAGCCACTTCATAAAAGTATAGTTAAATATGTTTGAGACACTCAACTCAGTTCTCCAAGCTTATAAGCTTAAGCCAATTAAGGAAGCTCTGGCAGAACTAGAATCAGACGAAAGCAAACCCTGTATTGTTTTCTTTACTTTAGCGGACGAAAGACTTACATTACTGCTGGCTGCAAGTAGAATTTTACCTGAAAGTGCTTTTATCGTAACTGAACCGACTTGGGTAAAAGTTGTTCAAGAAGGTGATAAATCTGTATTGTACCTCTTTGAAGGGATTACAATGAACGAATTTGGTCAATGTTTTCACACCAAATTCAAAAGTCCTCAGAGGATAACTTTTTTATGTAACTTTTGTACCGAAGCAGCTTTCAGTTTTTATGAACCAGTTCACCAAGAGAAGGCTAATAAATTTCAGTTCTATGAAGGACTGACGGACTGCCCGATGTCAAGTGGTATAGAACTGGAACAATATACCAATGACAAACTGCATACCCGCTTACTTGCTGCTGCAAGAAATGTAAATGTACCCCAAACGATGGTTTTTGGCTTTTCTTTAGAAAAATATAGCCATCATCCCGTCACTCCAAAAGTTCAATTGATTTCCCTATCTAGAAATCTTTCTAATGATGAAATCCAAGAATATCTGACGGTATTTCCGGCGTCTCAATTTGTGATTAAGCCTTCTGGAGTAAGGTGGATGGGAAGCAGACTCTGCACTATTGAGTCAAAAGATAATCTGGATAGGGCTGTTGAAAACTTTAAGAAATGTTTGGATTCACTTCAGGACAATGATTGTCTGCTTGTGGAGAAATTTATCGATTCAAGCATTACTGATAATTGTAAGCTGGGTGCGAGGCTGAGGGTGTTTGTAACTCGCCGCCCCAATAATGTTGTTGAAACATCTGGAATTATCTGTAATCTAGGTTATATTGACCAACCCATTAATGGAGATACTTCCGAGAGTTTTTCAATCGACTATGTGTGTAACTTGCTCCAGTTGACTAACGAGGAAAAGAATCAGCTTGTTGATAAAATTAACCGATTAGGTGAAGCGGTACTAGAGTCTATTATTGTTTACGAAACGCAATATTTAACCCATGTACCCCAAAACAAACAAACAGATTTTATTGGTTTAGATGTTGTTTTGAAAAATCACAAAGGTCAATTAGAACCGTTTCTAATTGAAGTCAACGATCACGATTGTATTAGCACCTTGCAGCAATACGAAGTGCAACATTTTCCCAACAGGACTGACATCCTTGATAAATGGGTGGAAACGATGTTGTACCGCTCCTATCAATATCTGCTGAAAGGCAAAAATATATTAATGATTGGAGGTGGAGGCTACTCAAAGCTGAATATTTTTGAATTTGCCAATCAAGTAGGTATCAATATTATTTTAATTGATAGCGATTCTCAACATTTCGCTGCCAGTTACAGCAGCCAGTTTTTCAATATTGACATTGACGACCATACCAAAGATATTGAAAATGCCCTAGCAATTGTGGAAGTTGTCCGCAATCATTGCATCAGCGTGGACGGCGTAGTTACGTTTTGGGAAGATAATGTACCTTTGTCCTCTTTAGTCGCTAGCTTTTTAGGTAAACCAACCAACGATTATCAAAGTGCAAGCATTGCTAAAAGCAAATTATTGACTCATAAAAAAATCCTAGCTGATGAGTCCAATAAATTATTTTTTGAATGCAGGGGATTTTCCAATGGCGTAGATTTTTGGGTCTTAAATAATGTAGCCGATGTCCAGAATATTCCGCCACATTACTATCCTTTAGTAATTAAGTTAGATACTGGAAGTGCTTCCTTTGGTGTAGAGATAATTCAAACAGAAGAAGAATTATTAGCTAAGTTTGAAGACTATAAAAGCTATATTCAAACCGCCACACAGTATGGTGCTGGGTTAAGTTTTAAGTATCAAATATTTGTCACGCCTTACCTGCAAGGCTCTGAACATGATGTTGACATAATCATGTTTGATGGTGAGTTGATAGCTGGTTATGTAACTGACAATGGCCCTACTTTGCCTACTCTCTGTAAGGAAATGACAGCTATTATGCCTAGTTTACTGGACAAAGAAAAGCAAGAGAATTTGATTCATGCTGCCTGGAAAGCCTGCCACAACGTTGGTTTAAAACAGGGTGTTTTTAACGTAGAGGCAATCTACACACCGCTGGGAGTCAAAATTTTAGAAATCAATGCGAGGATGGCTGGTTTTTATTTTCCTAAATGGGTATTTAATGTATGGGATATTAACCTTATCCTGTATTCCTACCTGATTGCTTGCGGTATCAAACCGTTTGTTAATAAAAACAGCTTACCCCGTATATACCACAATGGCTTTCTCTGTTACGCCTCATTGCATAAGCATACGATAGATGCAGCAAAACTGAAAGAGTTGTCATCCGAGTCAGATTTCTATGTAATTGTTCTAGAGAACGAAATACTCGCTGAAGAAAAATATGAAGTTCCCTATGCTTCTGTAGCGATTTGTTCCCAAAATATTGCAGAGGGAAAGCAGAAAATGAAGAGGTTCTTAGAGGAGCATTCTCTAACAAGGGAAGAATATAGATTCATTTGTGAAAACTAAATTATTGGCTCTACAACTATGAGCTAGGAATCTATTTACTTGCCAGTTTCGAGAAGCAAGGAAATCGGACAAATGAGACAGCCAACGATGATGGCAGGTACATTACACTCTGTCAATGGTGTTTCTGATAAAGACCATAGCTACGCTCGCCAGAGCAAGAGCTACAGGATTTTCGACTGCTTAGCGCTCACATTGAAACCCATTGGTAACAAGTTAACCTAAGAAAGCATTTGTCAATCAGCAATTATGCTCAACATTTACTCGGATTTTGGGCCCAAAACTGAGATTTGGGCGATCGTGCGATCGTGCCGAGGGTAATATTTATACCTACTCCCTCTCAAATCGTAAATTTTCCACTCCTAAAAAAGCAGTTTTTTTGAGTAATATTACTGATTGACAAATGCAATTAAGTCTTAACTTGTCACCAATGTGAAAATAGAGGGACACGGACAAGCCAAAATCCTTACGCAACAGGAAATCGAACTGTTGTTAAATGAAGGTTTGCTCTTCGACCGCGACCGCGTTCTCTTCGGAGTTTGTCTGTACACCGCCTGTCGCATTGCCGAAGCGTGCAGCTTGAAAGTCATCGGGCGTTGCTGATTTACGGTATGATATGAAACGTTAAATATGCCCCTCATAGAAACCAGTATCCACAAAGCTTTTGGATTTTAAAGTGATTTTTTTCATACCCTGATGAAGCAACGCCCGCCTTCCTTTGGATGTTATTTTAGCCGATCGCACCCCGCACTGCCGAACCGATCGCCCGTTTTTGCTCGTCGTCGTAGCCCCACCGCTGGAAAAATTTTTCATACTCGCCGTTGGCACTGTGCAAACTTTCTAGCATTTGCGACGCTATAGTTTGACAGGCGGGCATTTGCAGGATTTGAATTAAATTGCGCGATCGCTCCTGCACTCTAGCAGAATCGGCCGCCATTTCCTCCTTTTGCTGGCGCGAATGATGTACAACCATTGCCGCCGACATCGCCAAATTTTTCACCAGCAGTTCTGCTACGATCTCAGGAGCCGATCGCAGCGCCTCGACTACTCCGGGTGACGGGTGATCTGCCTCCTGTCCATCATCCGTTAGATAGGTGACAAAAAACCCCCTAGCACCGTTCTGTGTTTTCACCAGAGATGTAACAGCTTGCTGGATGTCGGCTTGTAAAAGTCGATCGGCCTCCATGAACGACAGTAAAGATTGAGTCAGCTCGATCGCCCCCTCAAAAGTTATGCTTTCCGATGCTAATAAAGAAGATGGAATACTCATAACGAACTCAATAATTTTAAAGATTCTGCTAACAATTGTAAACACTTCCCGCTGCTCGATCGCAAATAAATATGGCTATTATCTCCTCCAAACAACAGCCCCCCGACCCAAATCTACCCGAAGACATAGCCCCAGCCCGTCGCAAAAAAGCCGCCAAACCCCAGGCGGAATCATTGCTAGAATCGCAAGAACTACCAGACGAAATTAACAGCAAACAAGACGACAAAATCCGACCCCAACGGCTAGCTGAATACATCGGGCAAAAAGACTTAAGAGAAGTTTTGGCGATCGCAATTGCAGCAGCCAAATCTCGCGGCGAACCTATGGATCACCTGTTACTCTACGGGCCGCCAGGGTTGGGAAAAACCACAATGTCGCTAATTCTAGCAGCAGAAATGGAAGTGGAATGCAAAATCACCACCGCCCCAGCGCTAGAAAAACCGCGAGATATTGTCGGATTGCTGATCAACCTCAAAGCAGGCGACGTGCTGTTTATCGACGAAATTCACCGCTTATCTAAAGTTACAGAAGAAATCCTCTATCCGGCGATGGAAGACTGTCGGTTAGATATTACGATCGGGCAAGGCAAAAGCGCCAAAATTCGCAGCATTCCCCTGAAACCATTTACCTTAGTAGGAGCAACCACAAAAGTCGGATCGCTGACATCTCCATTGCGCGATCGCTTCGGCTTGATCCAAAGATTACGCTACTACGAAATAGACGAACTTAGTCTAATTGTCCAAAGAACCGCCCAAGTTCTCGACACTCAAATCACCCCAGAAGGAGCCACAGAAATTGCCCGCCGAGCTCGCGGAACCCCCCGGATAGCTAACCGCTTGCTGCGACGAGTTAGGGACTACAGCGAAGTCAAAAATTTAAAGCCAATTGATGCCGAAGTTGCCTCACTCGCCCTCGAATTGTTCAACGTCGATCCGCTAGGTTTGGATTGGACAGATCGGCGCATTTTGACAGCAATGATTGAGAACTTTAACGGCGGCCCAGTGGGCTTAGAAACCCTCGCAGCTTCTACAGGAGAAGATACTCAAACCATTGAGGATGTATACGAACCGTACTTAATGCAAATCGGATTTTTGCAGCGGACAAATCGGGGCAGAATGGTAACGGTTGCTGCTAGAAAACACTTGGGTTTTATCGAATAGAAGGAGTAGAAAATGGTACAAACACAAACAAAAAAACTAACTTTGTCCGAGTTTCTAAAACTGCCAGAAACCGAACCAGCTAGCGAATATATCAACGGTCAAATCATCCAAAAACCTATGCCACAAGGAAAACACAGCCGGCTTCAAGGTGAATTAGTCGCAGCCATTAATGTCGCCGTTAAAAATCAGAAAATTGCCTTAGCTTTTCCTGAATTGCGGTGTACTTTTGGCGGCAGATCAATTGTGCCAGATGTCACAGTATTTACTTGGAACAGAATACCAGTTGATGAAAATGGGGATGTTGCTAATGTATTTGAAACTTACCCAGATTGGACAATTGAAATTCTGTCTCCCGGCCAGAGTCAAACTAAAGTAACTGGGAATATTTTACACTGTTTGAAAAACGGCACTAAAATGGGTTGGTTGATCGATCCGATGGTGCGCTCGATCTTAATTTATCCCCCTGGAAAGCAACCGGAACTTTTAGCAAAACCAGAAGAATTGTTGCCGGTTCCAGATTGGGCAGCAGAATTGCGGCTGACGGTAGGAGATTTGTTTGGGTGGTTGAAACTATAGAAGTCAGTTGTTATTTGTTATTTGTTATTTGTTATTTGTTATTTGTTATTTGTTATTTGTTATTTGTTATTGGGCACCAATAATTTTCCAGGCTCTGCCTCCAATTACCAATTACCAATTACCAATTACCAATTACCAATTACGCATTCCCACTTACCAATTACCAATTACCAATTACCAATTACGCATTCCCACTTACCAATTACCAATTACGCATTCCCACTTACCAATTCCCACTTACCAATTCCCAATTACAAATTCCCAATTAACAATTCCCCATTCCCCATTCCCCATTCCCCATTCCTCATGTTGCTATACCTCAGAATAGAAAACTTTGCCTTAATTGACTGCCTGGATCTAGAATTTGGCCCGAGTTTGAACGTATTTACAGGGGAAACCGGCGCTGGTAAATCGATTATCTTAGATGCGATCGATGCAGTGTTGGGCGGGAAAGTCGATCGCCGATCGATTCGCACCGGAGCAACGCGGGCAATATTGGAAGCTACCTTTGAATTGGACAAAGCTTCCGCAATGTGGCTGGGCGAGCAAGAAATCGAACCCATAGACGGAAATTTAGCCGTTTGCAGCCGGGAAATTAACGCCTCTAGCGGTGCTCTACGCACGAGATCGCGCTTGAACGGAATTCTCGTCAACCGCCAGTTAATGGATCAACTGCGCGATCGGCTGGTCGAAATTACCGCCCAAGGCCAAACCGTCCACCTCGGACAAGAAACCCTCCAGCGAGAATGGCTCGATTTATACGGCGGCAAAAAGCTTACGGAAGCTCGATCGATCATCGCCGCCGCGTGGCTGGGAGCCAACAACGCCAAAACCGCCCTCAAACGCAGGCGTCAGTCGGAACAGCAGCGACTGCAAAGACTTGATTTGTTAGAATACCAAGTCCGAGAACTCGGTGAAGCCCATATCGAAGACGCAGACGAACTCGAACAGCTAGAACACGAATCAATCCGGCTGAGCCACGTCGTCGAATTGCAGCAGCAGAGTTACCAAGTCCACCAAGCCCTGTACCAAAACGAGGGCGACAGCGCATCAGCCGCCGACTTGTTGAGCAAAGCCGAAGGAATTTTAAGCGACATGGCGGTTTACGATGTGCAGTTGCAACCAATCCTAGAAATGGTCAGCGATGCTTTAGCTCAAGCCACAGAAGCCAGCCGGCAAATTAGCAGCTACGGCGAACAATTAGAAGCAGATCCCGAAAGACTCGAAGAAGTAGAAGATCGGATTCGCGAACTCAAACAAATTTGTCGCAAATACGGGCCGCTCAAAGAAGCGATCGCCTACTATCAAAGCATCCAAAACGAACTAAATGAACTTTTAGAAGGAGGCGAGTCAATGGAAGCCTTAGAACTCGCATATGAGGCCGCTTTAGAGCAATTAAAAGACGCTTGCAGCCACCTCACCACCCTGCGGCGCGAAGCAGCCCTCAAACTAGAAACGCACCTCGTAGGAGAACTTAAGCCCTTAGCAATGGAAAAAGTGCAATTTCAAGTCGAGATATCGCCTTGTACCCCAACCGCTACCGGTGCCGACCAAATCGCCTTTTGTTTCAGCCCGAATCCGGGCGAACCATTGCAACCTCTGGGCGCGATCGCCTCCGGGGGAGAAATGAGCCGCTTTCTGCTAGCCATCAAAGCCTGTTTTTCCCAAATTGAAAGCGCCGGTACGCTGATTTTTGACGAAATCGACGCTGGAGTCTCCGGGAGAGTCGCTGGGGCGATCGCCAAAAAACTCTACCAACTCTCCGACAAACACCAAGTTCTCTGCGTCACCCACCAGCCGCTGATCGCCGCCATGGCTGATTGTCATTTTCGCGTCAACAAACAGACGATCGAAGCAGAACCAAGTATCGAGGAACCCGCAGCCAACTCCGAACCAGTCGAACGTACAGTAGTCAGAGTTGCCGCCCTCAACAGTGAGCAGCGGCGGGAAGAACTCGCCCAACTCGCCAGTGGCCGGTCAGCAACAGAAGCTATCGCCTTCGCTGAATCCCTGCTTGTCGAAGCCGCCGGATTGCGCCAAACTCAGTCCGCCAAACCCTGATGACACACTTGAGCCGATCGGGGGGTTAAAAGGCGGAGTTTTTTCCGAGTCGGAGGTTACACTAAAAATGTCAACCGCAAATTTTACAAAAAAAAGCTGAAAACCCCGTGAATTTAGTGGGATGAAAGCTAAGAGCAGCAAAATAGAGAGAAATTCTAGTTAAAAACCACAATTGTGTAGAGAAGGGCACACATCACTAGCAACTGGTAGTGTCACAATTGCGGCTAGTCCCACAAGGCCACCCCTCTTTCAGCAGTCCTCCCGCCAGTACGCATTCATGTTACTGGGGGCGATCGGCTCAAAGCTCGGCAGAACATAGTTAAACCAGGTACGCACAATGTCAAAATCAGTTAATAAACCCTTTAAACAAGATTCGCGATCTCTAAAAAGATTGCAGCACTCCCACCGCCTCGTTACTCTCCCACCCTCCCTTGGGCAGCAAGGCCAACTGAATTGCCATTGCCTTGTGGCCGGAGTTCTGTAAACTGGGAAATACTTTCACCAAAAAACGAGCGAGAAGCCCCGGGCTACCGACATGGGGAGGAAAGCGGCAGCGACGACCGTCGCCTAACATCTTTATCCTCAATTAATTCCTTCATAGCAGAAGATAGGCTACGACAGATTTGACCCCTGCTGTAGATCGATCTACAGCAGGGGTCAAATCATGAACATAAACAGAATTATAGTGTTTATTTTTGACAGGATGAAATCCTACTATGATAGTATAATTTAACAAGGAGGAAAGAGAATATGTTTGGATGCCAACAAAATCTAATAAGTCCCAATACAGACTTAAAAGCAATTCTAGAATTCCTTTGTAGCGAGTCGTCAAAGTTGACGAACTGCGGAATATATTATGCTCGCCAAATGTACTTCAAGACAGGCAAGATACCGAGTAGGGCCCAGTTGCACAAAGTGCTTGGTACAGAAAACCAGAACTTGCATTACAAAGCATTTTATTCGGATACCGCGCAACAGATTTTAACTACCGTCGCTGAGTCTTTTAAATCCTACATTGGACTACTGAGAGGAATTGGCAAAGGCACTGTAACCCAAAGACCTAGATTACCGAATTATCGACAAGGCGGTCTAGCTTTAGTGACTTATACAGGTCGCTCTGTCCGGCTTAAGGATGGACTACTGAGATTCCCATTGGGCAGCAAGGTTAAAACTTGGTTCGGCTTGGATGCTTTCTATCTTCCTCGGCCTACCAATCTCGACTACAAAGCAATCAGAGAATATAGGATTCTACCTCGAAACGGTGCCTTCTATTTAGAGTTGATTTACAAACTGAAAGATGTCCAAGTAGAGGTAGACCAATCCAAGGTCTTGATGATCGACCACGGGATGAACAATTGGTTGACTTGTATCAGCAATGTGGGGACTAGCTTAATAATTGACGGACGACATCTGAAGTCCATCAATCAAGGATATAACAAGCGTGTTGCGTTTTTGATGTCAGGGAAAGCGAATGGTTACTGGTCAAAACGATTGGAGGGTTTAACTGAGAATCGCAATCGCACCATGCGGGATGCTGTCAACAAAGCAGCTCGAAAAGTAATAAATCATTGCTTGCTCAATAAAATTGGTACTGTAGTATTCGGCTGGAATGCTGTCATGAAAAATGGTATTAGTTTAGGAAATAAAACTAATCAAAATTTTGTTCAGATTCCAACGGGCAGGCTAAAATCCCGTATTGCTCAGTTATGCGAGCAGTACGGGATTCGGTTTGTGGAAACCGAAGAGTCGTATACGTCGAAGGCTTCCTTTATCGATCTTGATTTGCTACCTAAATTCTGCGAAAAACCAGAAGGGTGGCAACCTTGCGGTCAAAGAATTAAGCGCGGATTGTACCGTACTCTTGAAGGTTTGTTGATTAATGCTGATTGCAATGGGGCAGGCAATATCGGTAGAAAAGTAGCGGCAACTTTGGGGCTTTGTCTCAAAGAAGTCAGTAGAGGCGCATTGATAACGCCTTTGAAAGTCCCTTTATGGTCTTAGTCAAGAATCCCCCTGATTCATCAGTGGGGAGTATCAAACATACTTGAGTCTTGTGCGACAGGTGACTCACTAATCAACTTCCCGGCTCTCTTCGCTTAGAGACTAACCCTTACACTTAAGCTTCTGTAAAGGTCTATGAAATCTGCATCTTCCACCAATTACTCTTCTCTGGACAACGTGATTGATGTCGCTGTTGTCGGCGGTGAAAATCATCATCAGGAACATTATTCTCCCCCGGAAATTAGGAGCAGTGCAATTATCCCGCGCCAAGGAAACCTCTCTGGCATTCTTGACCTTCTAAATAAGCAAAGTTTCACAGTAGTAGTTAAGGAAGTAGAAGACAAACTTAAGGTTGTCAATCAAACCCTGGGAATGCTCGACAATATCCTGGAGAGCGAGGGATTTGATGCCATCCTCAACGAGATGTTGCAGTCGATTACCCTCAAAACAGGGGAATTGCTGAATGCCGATCGCAGCACGATATTTTTATTAGACGACGAAAAAAATGAACTCTGGGCGATCGTCGCTAAAGACGAAAATGGCAAAAACCTAGAAATCCGAGTTCCGGCCCACGTGGGCATTGCAGGAGAAGTAGCCACGTTCCAAAAAGTGGTTAATATCCCTTACGATTTTTACAACGACGAACGATCGGCTAACGCCAAAAAAACTGATGAAAAAACGGGCTACCGCACTTATACAATGCTGGCAATGCCCCTGATTAATGAAGATACAAAAGAGTTAGTAGCAGTTGTTCAACTGATTAATAAACTAAGACCAAATCACGAAAAATACCCGACTTTAGACGAACAAATCGATAGGCACGGATTTACTAAAGAAGACGAACAAGTTTTTAAAGAATTTGCTCCCTCGATTCGCCTAATTCTAGAATCTTCCAAATCTTTCTACGCAGCAACTCAGAGACAACGAGCAGCAACGGCGCTGATGAATGCCGTCAACGCTCTTTCTCAGAGCAGTTTAGACTTAGAAGATACCCTAAAAAGGGTGATGGATCAAGCCCAAGAACTCATGAATGCCGATCGCAGCACCCTGTGGCTGATCGACGAAGAGAAAGACGAACTGTGGACTAAAATCCCGATGGGGGGCAACCTTAAAGAAATTCGCATACCCAGAACCGCCGGTTTTGCAGGCATCGTCGCCCAATCTAGCGAACCGCTGCTGATTCCCTTTGACGTGTACGACGACCCCCGCGCCGCCACTTCCAAAGAAGTAGATCAAAAGTCGGGCTACCGCACTTGCAGTATGCTTTGTATGCCAGTCTTTAACTCGGACAAAAAATTGATTGGCGTCACCCAATTAGTTAATAAAAAACGACAAGGAGAATTCCCCCCCTACAACCCGGAAGATTGGCCTCATGCCCCGGAACAGTGGAAAGCGAGTTTCAATCGCAACGACATGGAATTTATGAAGGCGTTTAACATCCAAGCAGGAGTCGCGCTGCAAAACGCCAAACTGTTTGCCGAAGTCAAACAGCAAGAACAAAGACAAAAAGATATGCTGCACGCCTTGACTAACGGCGTGATTTCTACAGATAAAAAAGGCAATATAGTAGCGACAAATCCCAGTGCCAAAAACTTACTGGGTGTCAGCGATGCAGAATTAGGCGAAGGTCAATCTTTGCGCGAGTTAATTAAGTTAGAAAAAGGCGATTTTGCCAAATGGTTTGATGCGTCTTTGTCTCCCGAAGACGATAAGGATCGCCAGCAGTATTACCCCGATCAAGTTTTGCTTACTTTGGAAGGAGAGGGGCAGAGTATCAATCTCTCGATTAATTCAATGACTGACGCTACCGACCCCAACAAGGTAAACGGCGCGTTAGTCGTCATGGAAGATATTAGCAGCGCCAAGCAAATCAAAAACTTGATGTACCGTTACATGACGCCAGAAGTAGCCGAAGCTTTGTTAGCTTCAGGCGATACAGGATTGGGCGGTAAGCGCAAAAACGTTTCGGTGCTGTTCTCAGATATTCGCAGCTATACCACACTTACGGAAAAATTGCAAGCCGAAGAAGTGGTAGTGATGCTGAATAAATATTTTGAAGTGATGGTAGATGTCGTATTCGAGTACGGTGGGACTCTCGACAAATACATCGGTGACGCTCTGATGGCAGTTTTTGGCTCTCCAGCGCCCCTAGAGGATCATGCTTGGTGCGCGATGCAAACGGCGGTGAAAATGCGGGAAAAATTGGCCCAGTTTAATCAAGATCGTATGGCACATGGCGAACTGCCGATCGGCATTGGTATGGGCGTACATTCCGATGAAGTTGTCAGCGGCAACATCGGTAGTAGCAAACGCATGGAATTGACTTCGATCGGAGACGGCGTTAACCTCGCCTCTCGCTTAGAAGGCGCTAGCAAGCAGTACGGCACCGACTTGATCATCAGCGACAATACTTACAGAGATTATGCCGATCGGCTGTACGTGCGAGAACTCGACTTTATTACTGTCAAAGGCAAAAGCGAACCCGTAATCGTTTACGAACTCGTCGGCATCCGCGAGGGATACTCGCCAGTGGGCAAGTCACTAACCGAAACACAGCAACAAATTATAGAACATTACACGAAGGGGCGCGAACATTACAAATCTCCAGTCAGCCAAAGACTCTCAGAAAGTGAGGTGAAAAACATCTTAAAGGATGTCGCCGAAATGCCGGAGGCAGAGATTAAGAAACTTTCCTACAATTTAGAGCAACAGTTGGAACACGAACTCAAAAACCTGTTATATCAACTGAAAAAGCTGTCAGAGTACGACCCGAAAAACCTGTCCGAAGCAGACAAACTCATCGTACTGTTGCAGCCAGAAATCCAACTGCTGAAATTGGAAGGCATCAAAAACCTCTCGGAAGACGAAGCCAAAATGCTGCTGCAAGCAAAAATCAAGCCCCTATCAGCAGACGATATTAAATACTTGCAAGAAGGCGAAGTCAAAAAGCTGTTGGAAGCAGACATCTTAGAACCATCAAATCCCCAAATCAAGCGGTTGAAACCCGCAGAGATCAGGCAGCTATTGCAGGCGAAAATTAAAAGTCGAGCCTGCGAGACAGTTGCAGAAATGTTAGATGAGGAATTTGAAAACCTGGGACTCGATCGGGTGAAAAAACTGCTGAGCGAGTTTAAGAAAGCCTTAGAACCAAAAGCCAAGCAAGCCTTTAAAGACGCTGAACGCGAATTTAACGCCGTTCTGGAAGTTGACCCGAAAAACAAGGCAGCTAAATTGCACGTCGATCGCTGTATGTTATTTCAACATGGGTTTTCAGACGTACTCAACTGGGATGGTGTGTGGAATCTCACAGAAAAATAGCAGTAGCCCACAGCAAATGCGGGCGGTAGCGTCAAGGTTCGGGGCGGGGGCGATCGCGATCGGGGGTGCGCCTCCCATCCCACCACCAATTAACCTTAATATCCTATTGAGGTAATTGTAAATAAGCTCCAACAGGTATTATGGTTATATAACGGGATTTGAATTTGCAAGCGAGATGCGGGGGTTTCGCCCTACGTGTTTCCTTCGCACTACCTACCGCAACAAACTTAGCACTTCTATTATTTGAAGCGCTTAAAAATAGTTATGACTGGCGGCAGCGTTACCCGGTTTCTGAGAAAAATCTTGGAGAAAGGCGACGAAACATCCGCTCAAAAACCGGGTTTATCACCCCGTCCGCCTAAGTCTTAATAGCGTTAGTGGCTCCTAAAAAGAGCTTCCTTCGCAGATAGTCAATGTTCTAGTCTTAGATATAGAAAACCACTAGCGTCAGTTATGAATAATTGGAATTCGCAATCGGGAGATGTTGAGTGGGTAGATCAGGTTTACCAACTATTGCTGGAGATTGCTCGGAGCTCCCTGTCAGATATCCCCAGAATCCCGGAAAATATCACTGTTAAGGCTATTCCTCTGATCCAGAAGGTACAAACCATTCAACAAAGACCTGACGGGCAAGTGTTCAAATCAGGTTCCTTTTCAGTAAACGATCACGAATGGGTCGATCGAGTCTGTCAACTATTGGTAGAACTAACCAGCGCGTCTTTGTCCGAACAGCCCAAAATGCCGGAAAACCTGGCAGGCCGATCTTTAGCCCTCGCCGATCGAGCACAAAAGATTAAAGAAGACATCGAAGAAAATGCAGCCCAAACCCCAGCAGATGAAGAGGACAATTCCTTACAGTCTCCAGACGCGCTGCTTTCCCTCTTGCACCACAGTTTGAAAACTCAGCGCGCCAAAAGCTACAACCCCGATGCCCCCGAATGGCAGCAAGTCTTGAGCCTGCTCGACGTAGTGCAGTCAATTTATAAGCAAATCCAAAATTAAATTCCAGCTTAACTCAGGCGCTTCTTGATTGTGCGAGAAAGCTGGCTTTTAAAGGCGGTTGCTATTTGACATAAAATTTTTTTTGCCCTAGCCCAAACATTTCCGATTATTGCACTTTTGTCAACTACACTAGGTTTAATCGGTTCTAGGGCAAGAGAAGATGAGCGGAGAAAACATCGGCGATTTGTCAAAAGAAATATTAGCCGATCGCTATCAGTGCGATCGGCGGCTCGGCAAGCAAGCAGGAAGACAAACCTTACTCGCCCGCGACTTAAAAACCCAACAGCAAGTAGTAGTCAAACTCCTGTCATTCAGCAGCGACTTTAACTGGGAAGACTTAAAACTGTTCCAGCGAGAAGTCGAAACCTTAAAATCCCTATCCCATCCCGCAATTCCCCGATATCTCGACTCCTTTGAAATCGACACGCCCAAGCGCAAAGGATTCGCCCTAGTTCAGACTTACATCGCAGCCAAATCCCTACAAGAATATCTCTCAGACGGCCGCACCTTCAGCGAAAGAGAAGTCAAACAATTAGCCACAGCATTATTAGACATCCTCGCCTATCTGCACCAGCGACAGCCCCCCGTCATTCACCGCGACATTAAACCCAGCAATATTTTACTCAAGAATCGATCGGGCAACAGCGTCGGCAAAGTCTACCTAGTCGATTTTGGTGCAGTTCAAACCCTAGCAACCCAACAAGGAAAAACAGTCACCGTTGTCGGAACTTATGGCTATATGCCGCCCGAACAATTTGGCGGGAGAGCAGTTCCAGCTTCCGACTTGTACAGCTTGGGAGCCACCTTAATCGCCTTAATTACCAAGCAGCATCCAGCCGACTTGCCGCAGAAAGATTTGCAGATCGAGTTCGAGCAATTCACCCAACTGAGTTCCGGTTTTACCAATTGGCTGAAGTGGATGACGCATCCGAGTTTAGAATGCCGTCCCGCCTCAGTCCAAATAGCTAAAGAAGTTCTAGAAAAACCACAGGAAATAAATAAATATTCCCAGACATTGAGACTGGGAAAAACGCTAGATACCTCTAGGTTGTTCAAGAATGCGATCGGGCGCAGCACTTGGATGGGCACTCTAGGTGTAGGAGCTTGTGCAGCAATTTACGGCACCTTTCTTTTGCCGGTAGTGGCGACAATTTTCGGAGGATTAATCGGTCTTCTTCTGGGCTTGCTGCTGGGGTTGGGGAACGGAATAATCGTAGGAATTGTGACGCGCTTGTGGTTTTTTCCCCTAACTAATCCCAAACTTCACCGACAGGTTTTAACTGCAATTAGTATCGTACTCTGTACCTCGACAAGCATCGTCTACTTTCGGATAATGGATTGGAATAAGCTAAACGACTTGAGTGTTGAGATTGTTTTCGTGCTAGCACCGTCCCTAATTGCAGGACTGTCAATGGGGGCAAGTAGCAAGTCTATTGCCCGGTGGTATCAAAAAGAAAGTGGACTGTAATCTAAAATTTACAGTTCTGGACGCACTCCGACTCCTAGAAACCGGGTTTTTACGAAAAGCCACGTTACAACCGCCAGACTCGCTAAAAAACCCGGTTTCTGAACCCCGACGTTCCCCTCACACTCAAATTCATGTAAAAAAATATGACCAGCAAAATATTAGCAGAACGCTACGAAGTGCAGCGACAACTAGGAAAACAAACTGGTCGCCAAACGCTGCTGGCTCGTGACTTACAAACTCAAGAATTAGTCGTCATCAAACAGCTATTCCTCGGCAGCGATTTTGAATGGCAAGACCTCAAGCTATTTGAACGGGAAGCGGAAACTTTAAAAGCACTTTCTCACCCAGCAATTCCGCGCTACCTCGATTACCTGGAAATTGACGAACTAAACAGTAAAAGTTTTGCGCTGGTACAGACTTATGTAGAGGGAAAAACTTTGGAAGAGCATTTGCGATCGGGGCGTACTTTTAGCGAAAGCGAGGTGAAACAATTAGCTAAATCGCTGTTAGCAATTTTGAATTACTTGCACAAGCAAAATCCGCCTGTTATTCACCGTGACATTAAACCCAGTAATATTTTACTGCACAGCAGATCGGGTAACTCGGTCGGACAAGTTTATTTAGTTGATTTCGGTTCGGTGCAGAACCAAGCTGCAAAATTTGGCGGCACAATTACAGTAGTGGGAACTTACGGGTATATGGCACCCGAACAATTTGGCGGGCGCTCGGTTCCGGCTTCTGACCTCTACGGTTTAGGTGCAACTTTAATTTATTTGGTAACGGGTTTGCATCCCACCGAACTGTCGCAGCAGGATTTGAAAATTCAATTTGCCGATCGGGTACCGCAGCTCAATCCTAATTTAATAGATTGGCTGGAGTGGATGACAGAACCAAGTTTTTCCAAACGGTTATCTTCGGCTAGGGAAGCATGGCGAGGGCTTAAAAATCCCCGCCCGATCAACAAAAATCCTATGGTGGTGCTGCAGCCACAAGGCAGCGATATTAAACTTACAAAAAAATCGGAATTTATAGAAATTGTAATTCCGCCCAAAGGCATCGATTTTGGTTTAATTGCCACGCTTTCGGCTCTGGTATCTGCGAGTCCTGTCTCATTTATAGCAAGGGATATGTTGAGCGATGCGTTAAATATAAATTCCCAATTTTTTATAATAATATCAGGAAGTTTGTTATGTATGGCAGGACTAAAGTTGATATTTGCACTATTTCGGGAAAGGCGTCTCAGAATCGATCGGCAGCAAATCTCCCAGACAAGCAATCTGCTGGGGTTGAGATGGAATCATGCCAAGCCATCTCCCAGGAAGGAGATTGGCCAGTTGAAAATTCAACAACGTGAATATAGAAACAGCGGTATTGGTGTAAAAGTTATGATTTTTGCTTTATCAATAGCTACAGGGTTATATAAAACGGCATCATTACTTATGCAGAAGAGCTACTCGGAAGTGAGATTAGGGAAAGTCTATCAGATGATAGTTCAAGCAGGCAAGCACAAATATCAGTTAGGAGAGAAGGAGGGACTAAGTGAATCAGAAATCAAGTGGTTAGCAACAGAACTGAGCCAGTGGTTGGGTTTGAAAATTAAAATAATTTTGACAGACGGTAAACAGAATAAATGGTTCTGAAAATATCTCCTTTGCCAAAACAAAGCTTTGCGCCCTCAACCTGTGGGATGGGCGTCCCGCCCGTCCCCTCTCTCTTGTGTGGGATGGGCGTCCCGCCCGTCCCCTCTCTCTTGTGTGGGATGGGCGTCCCGCCCGTCGAGTGTATTCCCCCAGCCGGCGACACACTCCCCCGCTTTCGGTCAATCTCATGCAGCCGAAAGGCCCGATCGCCCGTAAAATGCTATCAAAGGGATTTGGCAAGTAGCACTCATCCCAATCATCTGTTAACTTGGAGATATTGTTGTGGACTTATCGCTAATTCCGGCACAGCCGAAACCAGGACTGCTCAACGTCCTCATCGAAATTACCGCCGGTAGCAAAAACAAGTACGAATTTGATAAAGACTTGCAAGCTTTTGCTCTCGATCGGGTGCTTTCTTCCTCAGTCCAATATCCGTGCGACTACGGCTTCATACCCAATACCTTAGCCGATGATGGCGACCCCCTCGACGGCATGGTGATGATGGATGAGCCCACATTTCCAGGGTGCATAATCGCAGCCCGTCCGATCGGAATGCTGGAAATGATCGACGGAGGCGACAGGGACGAAAAACTTTTGTGCGTTCCCGACAAAGACCCCCGCTACGCTCACTATAAGTCCCTCAAAGACGTAGCCCCCCACCGCTTGGACGAAATAGCCGAATTTTTTAGAACCTACAAAAATTTGGAGAAAAAAGTCACGGAAATTCTGGGTTGGCAAGATGTCGATCAAGTCATGCCCTTAGTGGAAAAGTGCATCGCAGCCGATCGCAAATAAGCCCCTAGCCCGCACTCCTCGACTGCAACCCGACTAAAAACTCAGGGGGCCGAACATAAGGCGATCGCTGCACGTCTAGGGATGCAGTCGAGGAACGGGTAGCTAGAATGTCAAATCAGTCGTGAATGCCGACTCACCGGAACAGCATTCCTCAAAACCGCGCCCCGCCCCCAATCTTGAAAAAAATACTACTCCTAGAGTAAGATGAAGCGCAAATTCTACCCCAGAGGAATGCGTTCTACGTTTGAGGAAGTTTTACCCTAACACTTAGAGCGATCGGCGCTATCTTAATCTCAGAACACAGAACACGGCGGGCTGCCCGGATGATGCAACAAATCATCTCTCAAGTGTGACATCTCCTACACGAATCGGTAAGGTTGAGAATTCTAACAGCCCAAGTATTAGGCACTCGAATAGTTTCCCGATCGAGGGCTTTATTATAGTACAGATTGCTAAAAACTAAAAAGTAAAAACTAAGATTTCAACTCCCAAGTTCCAGCCCCCAAAACTAAAAAAAATGCCAGATTCCGCACCCTCTCTACCCAATCCACAGCCTTCCGATCGCCAAGCCACTATGGAAAATAGTCCTTTGACCGAGTTTGTCGTTCAGTTTTGGGGCGTGCGGGGCAGCATCGCCACCCCCGGCAGCAAAACACTTCGCTACGGAGGGAACACCTCCTGTGTAGAAATGCGCTTGGGCAAAAAACGCCTGATTTTTGACGGCGGTACGGGCCTGCGAGTTCTGGGCCTCAATCTGCTGCGGCAAATGCCGGTGGAAGCCCATATGTTTTTCAGCCACACTCACTGGGATCACATTCAAGGCTTTCCGTTCTTTACTCCCGCCTTTATCCCAGGGAACTGTTTTCACATTTACGGTGCGATCGCCCCCAACGGCACTACAATCAAACACCGTCTTGCCGACCAAATGGTGCACCCCAATTTTCCCGTCCCCATCCAGGTGATGCAGTCAGACCTCAAATTCAACGATTTGACGCCTGGGGATATTATCGAACTCGACGATGTGAAAATAGAAACGGCACTGCTGAACCATCCCAACACCGCGATCGGATATCGAGTCACTTGGGAGGGACACACAGCCGTCTACTGCACCGATACAGAACATTTTCCCGATCGGCTGGACGACAACGTGTTACACCTAGCTCGCAACGCCGACGTGCTGATTTACGACGCCAACTACACCAACGAAGAGTATTACGACTTCAAAACCCCAAAAGTCGGCTGGGGACACTCGACTTGGCAAGCAGGAGTAGAAATAGCCAAAGCTGCTGGAGTCAAAAAAATCGTGATGTTTCACCACGATCCGGGTCACGACGACAATTTTCTCGATCGTACAGAAGCAGAGGTGCAGGCAGCGTTCGCCAATAGCTGCTTAGCCCGC
Organism: Microcoleus sp. Z1_B2; assembly: GCF_036700325.1. NCBI lineage: Bacteria > Bacillati > Cyanobacteriota > Cyanophyceae > Oscillatoriales > Microcoleaceae > Microcoleus > Microcoleus sp. Z1_B2. The sequence continues at coordinate 10,442 of NZ_JAUBOQ010000007.1, read as the reverse complement.
GAAGGCATGAGCATACCAGTAATTTAACCAAAAATAAATTCAGAATTATGAAACAGGAAAAACCCCGCAAACGTCGCAGAGTAGGGTTGCGGGGGCTTTACTCAACGTTGCTAGTGTTGATAATTATCTGCTGTACCTGCGGCGGATGGGTTGCAGCTCAGACTGCCTATTCTCGCACTCCCGCGCGACTTGCTCAGGTTTCTTCGATCGAGGATACTGGTACGGTCGATCGTATCCCCGAACGTTACCAACTCGGACAGCAACTGTACCTAGAAAACTGCGCCACCTGTCACATAGCTTTACCGCCGCAAGTATTACCTACAGAAACCTGGCGCCGGTTGCTGCAAGATCCCCAACACTACGGACAAACCATCAAACTGCTAGTAGACCCGCCCCGCCTGCTAGTGTGGAACTACCTGCAAACTTTTTCCCGTCCCCAAGCCAAAGACGAAGAACTCGCCTACCGAGTCGCCAGTTCTCGCTATTTCAAAGCACTGCACCCCAAAGTCAAAATGTCACAACCCGCAAATATCAGCAGTTGCGTTACTTGTCACCCCGGCGCATCTAAATACAATTTCCGCAAGCTTACCGCCGAGTGGCAAAACTCTCCGTAGGGAATGCAGGAATTATCCACAAACTATTGAGTAGGGAGGTTATGCGAGCAGTTTGTGGATTGGGTGTATCGCCCGAATGAGGATGATGAGATTTTAGACCAACCGGAGGCAATTGATACGGCGACACCCGCGACGAGCCGCATCAAAGCAGGAAACTTTTAACATCCACAGACCAAAACCCTACACCATTACCATCCATCCTCACGTTCTTCTTGCAGAACATACTCAGGCCGAAACGATTCAGGCCATGAGTTCAAATTATCGCAGTCAATGTTTGGCTCAAAGGGGAACAGGTTAACCCGCTTGGGTTCGCCGTCCACAACTTCCTCAATTGTGAAGGACGCTTCAACTTCCTCAATTGTTAAGGACGCTTCGTAGAAAATGGGCTTGAGATAACGTTGGGGAATATAAGCGTAAACTATGGCTTCGGGGTCGTGTTCTGCCAAAGCCTCCATCAACTCTTTTACGGTCATGCTTTCCATGTATGCTCCTTCCTCAAATTACCCGCTAAAGTAACAGAAAATCTTTGCTTTTCCCAACTTGCCCCTAATTGCACCCCAACATTATAGGGCAAAACATTAACACTAGCTCCTCTATCCTGTAACCCCATAACCTCAACAGAACGATTTTGATAAGTTAGTGTTAAAGGCAGATACGGAACATCACCTAAAACACCAAATTTATTTCGTTTAGGTTGAAAATAATATTACCTACCCTTAAATATTTTGAGTTGGCTTATTTTCTGTTTCTACTAACTGCATCAATTGCTCTGCTGCACTATTAGACGTATGCACTGAATACATAATTTCGGCAGCTTCATTACCCATTACAATTCCTTCTTCTTTCGCCAATTCAGCGATTAAAAACTGCATAATTTGAAATTTATCAGCAGGGGATAACTGCCGAAGTTGGTCTAATAATTCAAGATTTGACATAAAACGCCATTGAATTCATTTTTCAATCTTACCACGACCTTGAGGTTTAAACCACTCCCAAACATCTTGGTTTTAACTCTTTATCTGCGTCCATCTGCGTTTATCGGCTCCATCTGCGGTTAAAGCTCAAACACAAACTAAACAGGCAAAAACAGTTCGGAAAAACTAATTTCAATTTCAGGAAAAGCTAGCATTCTAATCGCAGCATTATCCGCAACAACTATCTCAGATTGATAGCCTCCCGGTGCCGGATTCCGGTAAATATATGCCTCGCGCGCCGCTACATCTAAAATCCAATATTCAGGGATATTTGCTCTAGAATAAATCGGGGCTTTTTCCCGGCGGTCAATTTGTAATGTCGCGTAAGAAACTTCAATTAACAGCAAGATTTCGCTAGGATTTGGGTGATGGTCGCTATAAGCACCCGGATCGAGACAAACAACTGCTATATCTGGTTCCGGTTCCGAAGTTGCTAAAGTAATTGGCAACTGCATCCGAACGTGAGCTTGTCCGGCAAGTAGTTGTTTGATATAATCGGACGATCGCTGGGTTGTAGCAGCATGGGATGGAGTTTGTGCGCTCATTTCAACAATTCTCCCATCTAGCAGTTCAATCTTATCACCTTCAGTGAGAATGCCAGCTTCAATCATGCGGTGATATTCTTCTACTGTCCAGATTTTTTCTCTTGTTGCTGTCATAATCTGTGCCTGCAAAAGCTTATGTCATATTATAGCAATGGCTAATTCAATCAAAAAACACTGATTTGTCCGGTGTTGGTCGAGAGCCCTTTTGAAAGCGTTCCCAAGACTGTTTTAACTCAGCCGGCGCCGGATATTCTTTATCGTAAACCACCAGCACATTCGTCAAATTCCGTCCCGGTGGCAATAAAATCTCCCCTTGATGAGCCAAAGCCACCGAAGCGCCCCCATCCAAATTCATCGCTTCAAAACAGCCGTAGCACGGGCGAGGGCGGGACGCCATCGCCTGCATAACTTTAGCTTCTGCTTCCAAAGACAAACTATCAAGAAAAGTCACCAACAATAACTTATCTCTGGAAGCCGGAAAGCCGATCGCCGTTCTCGAACCCACGCCCAAAACACCAGCATCTTTAAAACCTTCCGACAAAGGAGACAGCCAAACTTTCCCCGCTTTAACCAATCTCGGCCCACAAGTCAATCGATTTTAGATTTTAGATTTTAGATTTTAGATTGACTTGCGCGAGATAAATGCTCTTTCTTGAGGATTTTCGATTTTCGATTAAAGAATTGATTCCACGGATAAATCACGTGGCGGGTACCACCTTTGAAATTCTTGGTCAGAGAAAACCAATGTTGACTCCAATCCGGCTTACCTTCAGTTCTAGCCGTCACCATTTCCAATTGATTTCCCGCTTTAATTCCCAAAGTCGTGCCGTAATTTTCCCAGCGGCTATATTTCATAAACTTACCCGCCGCCACCATATTTCCCAGCACAGATTTCTGCTCATCTTTACCAAAAAAAGTCCCGTTAGCAACAACAGCAGCCCGGTAACGCGCCACCATATTTTCAAAAGGTTCGTCGCCCCGCGTTACTTTAGAAGTATTAGCAAAATCGGCATTATTAGCTAACCCTATTGTGATATAATTTTCTGGGTCGGCGAGGTCAATAGTTGTGAGATAAAAACTTGCGCCAGCTACATTTTTGCTGCTGACTTCTACAGGTTTTGCTTGCTTAGCAGAACGTTTTTTGATAATTTTAGGTTGAGACGGCTGCACAGCAGGAGGATTTTCGGGCGATTTTACAATAGGATTACTCGGCAGAGGTTGATTTGTTTTTGCCGATTTTACAATGGGATTGCTATGGAGAGGTTTAGGAGTTTGATTTGATTGTATACTTGATAAAAAAGCGAGTGACTTTTGCCACAGTTGACCCATGAGAGTCAAGAAACTATCTCGGTTTTGGGCGATCGCAAAATAGTCAGCCGCCACCCGCGCCAAAGCTATGCCCGTTAAAAATAAAAAAGTGCGCTGCAGCATCGGGCGACAACCTTGAGACTGTTTGCGTTTAGACATAAAAAAATCTCAGCTAGCATAGCGAACAGTTTCCTATGGCTGTGACTATACAGCCTCTTCGGTGGTTCATGAAGTACACTATAAAGCTATATTGTGTGGTGTTAATCTGTAGGGTGCGTCGCGGCGAAATATTGGTCGATAAAACTTACAGATTGACGGGTGTATCCGCACCTTACACGGGCTAGAAGATTGTGTGTACCACATCTACATGGAATATGCTGTAGCAATCCTTGCAGGAGTCGTAAAAAGATGTAGGGGTAGTGTTAAGAGTGCCTACCCCGGTCTCATGGGGGCAACCACGGGGGGTTTGCCCCTACAAGAATTACACAAATGATGCGAGGATTGCTATACAATGGGCGATCGCCCGAATTCTGAAACTAACAGTAGCAAGGTGCTCTATCGCGCACCTTACCACTAATTCACAACTCAAAACTATTTGCCTAGCCGGTATTCCGCATCCCCGCAGCAATTCCATTAATCGTCAGCAGAGCTCCCCGCAACAATTCACCCTTGCTGTAACGCGAGTGAATCACCCCCGGAACCCCGCCACTACCATGCTGCCGCAAGCGTTTCAGCAGCGAAACCTGCAACAAACCCAAAGGCACAATCGTCGCATTTCGCAACTGCACCGATCGCTGCAGCGATGGATCTTCGTCCAACAAACGTTGGTGTCCGGTAATCGTTAAAACCAAATCGCGAATCAAGTGAAATTCGGCAGCAATTTGATCGAATAAAGCCTTAAAACGCTCCCTGTCCGCTGGCAAAGCTAACTCCTGCACGTAGTGTTCTGCAATCTGCAAATCCACCTTAGATAAAGTCATTTCCACCTTAGAAATTACCATTCTAAAAAACGGCCATTTCAAGTAGAAATACTGCAAAAGTTTCATGTGTTCTTCCGGTTCCTCCAGCAAAAACTCTTGCAAAGCTGTGCCGACACCGTACCAAGAAGGCAGCAAAAAGCGGCTTTGAGTCCAGCTAAACACCCACGGAATTGCTCGCAAACCGCTGATGTCTTTTTTACCACCGCGACGGGCCGGGCGAGAACTAATTTGCAACTGGCTGATTTCTTGAATGGGGGTAACTTGGTGGAAGAAATCAACTAAATCCGGCTGTTCGTAGATTAAATTGCGGTAGTGCGATCGCGATTTTACCGACAACTCCTCCATAATCTCATTCCAAGGGTCGATGCCATCAAAACCAGTGTGCAGCAAACTCGCTTGAATTACCGCCGCCGCCACAGTTTCCAAATTGTAAAGCGCCAACTCCGGCAAAGAATATTTAGAAGCCAAAACCTCGCCTTGTTCAGTAATCTTAATTCGCCCGTTAATACTCTTTCCAGGCTGAGCCAAAATTGCCTTGTAAGCAGGCCCACCACCGCGCCCTACAGAACCGCCTCTGCCGTGAAAAATTCGCAACTCCACACCGTGTTTTTCCGCAACCATTTGCAAAGCCTTTTGAGCTTTGTGGATTTCCCAATTGCTGCTGAGGAAACCAGAATCTTTATTGCTGTCCGAATAGCCCAGCATTACCTCTTGCAATTTGAGATTTTCGATGGGGCATTTGAGATTTTCGGCGTTTTTTACCGCTAGTTCCTGCGCGTATCCTCCTGCTAGCAAAGCTCGATAAAGCGGCAGATCAAATATTTTTTGCATTACTTCCGGCGCTTTTTTCAAATCTTCCACCGTTTCAAACAGGGGAACTACTTGAATGTTGCTAATTCCTGTTGCGGGATCGTAAAGTCCCGCTTCTTTTGCTAACAGCAAAACCGCCAGCAAATCGCTGACATCGTGGCTCATGCTGATGACGTAAGTTTGGCAAATTTCCGAGCCAAACTCCTGCTGCATTTGCCGCAATATTCGGAAGGTATTGATCGTCTCGCAAGTTTTGGGAGAAAAGGGCAATTCTGCTGGAATTAAAGGGCGGCGAGTTTGCAGTTCCGTTGCCAGCCAAATAATGCGATCGCATTCCGACATTTGATTGTAAGGCTTGGGCAAAATTTGCAAGTATTCAGCAATTTCCCTTAAAGCGTCCGAGTGTACTGTTGACTCTTGGCGAATATCTAGGTAAGCCAAATTAAACCCGTAAATTTCTACTTGGCAGAGCAGATTTTCCAAGTCCCGACAGCTCAAACCTGTTTCCACTAAATTGTGTTCGATGAGCTTGAGTTCGGCTAAAAACTCAGCCCCCGATCGATAAAGGCCGGTCATTCCGGGATGTTCCGACAAAGCTTCGCGTTCCCGCTGCAATTCGTCTCCTTTGTAGAGCCGCCAATTACGATCGCGCGTATTTTCCAGCCGCTGCAGCACGTAGGCCAGCTTCAACCGATAAGGTTCTTGGCGGTAGCGGATTGCCCACTGCTCGTAAACCTCCGGGAATTCCGATTTGTCGCGATCGAGAGATTCCAGCAATTCCGGCAGCACATCGCTCCAGTGCAGCGACAAACTCAAAAGTTCGTTTAGCCGTTTCACCGCGCTGATGTACTTCTCTAGCACCAAGTGGCGCTGATAGCAAGCAGTTTGCCAAGTAACTTTCGGAGTCACCGAAGGATTGCCGTCCCTGTCCGATCCCACCCAAGAACCGAACTTGCAAAAATTGTAACTAGGCGGTTTCAGATAAGGGTAAGAAGCGTGCAAAGCTTGCTTTAAGCGGTGGTAGAGTTCGGGAATAGCATCAAACAGAACTTCCTCGAAGTAGTGGAGAGTGTACTCCACCTCGTCAAGTACAGTCGGCTTGAACTGGTGCAGTTCGTCAGTGCGCCACCAGAGGCGAATTTCTTCCATCAGTTGCTCTTGGAGAGCCGCTGCTTCCCAGCAAGACACCGGGTAGGGGCTTTGAGAGTCGGTTCCGATCACCTGAAATTTCTCGTCAACTTGGTCTAGCTGTTGGAGAATCTTCGCCATTCGTCGCTGTTTGGTGCGGATCGTGTGGCGAACAATTTCCGTCGGGTGAGCTGTAAATACCAAGCGGATGTCTAACTGATCGATCAAGCGCTGGATTTGCTGGCTGGGCACGTTCAAGCGCAGCAGCATCGGGAACAGTTGGTGAAAAGTTCCCGCATCTCGGGCGATCGTCTCGCCGCTGTCTGCACCGCGAGGAGCCATTTGGGCGGGGACTGGGCCTTCCCGGTGGCGGGGGCGATCGGGGGCATCCGTTGCTTGTCCTGGCAGCTTAGAAAACATCCGCCCACCAGCGTCGTTGCTGCTAGCGTAAGCTAGCTGTTGGTCTCGCTGTTCGTAGTGCTGTTCGACAATGTTGATCAACTGGAAATACAGTGCAAAAGCCCTAGCGGCGCGGATGGCGGCGTTGAGGTCGAGCTTTTCGATTAGCTGTACGACATTCGACTCGCGAAAGTGAGTGGCTTGTCCCTCGGCGGAATTGACCGATCGCATTTGTTGGAGCAAATCCACCAATTCCTGCCCGCACTCCTGTCGCAGCACCGATTCCCACAAGTCCTCTACAACTTTGAGGCGATTTCGTAGAAACAGGTCTGATTTTGAGTAAGCGGGAAAAGGGGAAATAGATGTTGCATCAATAGCCTGTTCTGAAGACTGGAGGACTGAACTCATCGGGCTGTTCCTCAATAGCTGCGGGTGTCAAGAAAATTGTATGGTTTAGTTTCGCCTAAAACACTTTTGTTTGCAGTCAAATTTGAGACTTATTGCAACGTTAAAAGTAGAAGGCACTTATGTACAAAGTATAAGGAAAGATTAATTCTTACAGCACGGATTGTACCTATTGTCAAGCTTTCAGGTCAGTTAACTTGCGATTTTAGATTTTAGACGATCGGCGTGAGACGTTCGGCCAGAAGTCAGTTGAGTCGCGCTAAGTCGAACACTTTTAGATTTACTTCAAAGATGAACCTGGGATGTTGAACTAGGGTCGAAAATTTTTATCTGTCCCCGACAGGAGTACGTGGCACCGTATCCGTTTTTGGGCGGGGTCACAAAATTTAACTTCTAGCAGCAGCATCCTTCCTTGGGCTTTCTAATCCTGTGATTGAGGAAAGTTGAGTACGGGAAGGCGCGAACCCCGAAAGACTTCTTCGCTTTCAACGCCGATCGACGCAACAAACTCAGCAGCAGCTTTAGCCACCACCAGCCCGCCCAGCATGGGTAAAGCGACCAAGCTCAATAAAATGTCTGAGGGAACTGGCAACTTTGGACTGTTAGGTGTTTGAGTTTTGAGCAAGTCTTGGTTTTCCGACGGCATAAATCTTTCCTGCGTATTCTGTTATCCCTAGTTTACAAGCTAGGGCGGGTTTTCTTGCCTCGTTGTATCCTAGATTGGGGCGAGATCCGTGTTCATCCAAGAATTAGTGCCGTGTCATCGCAGGCCAGACAGGGCTGCGTGCTGATATCCCCTGAAGATGTGACACAAAAATGAGAGGATACGATCGCTCGCCCCCAGGATCGAGAGCCCGATCGAAGGCGCGTACAAAAGTTCGATCGCCCCCAGAATCGATCGCACAGTTCGATCGGCGGCGGCAAAGTCGATCGCCCTTCCTTGTGAAACTATCGATAATAATTTGATTGCACAAAATAGCTCTCCTGCAAAGTCGATCGACTGAAAGGAAATTGTATCCTGTGTACGATCGTTAATCTACGGTCTTACCAGGAGTGGTGGCTTCCGTCAATTGCACTCTCATCTAAAGTAGAAAAGTCAAGTAACTGTAGTTTAGACTAAAAAATCAGTGCAGCTAAAAGTAGCAGCCTTTTAGCAGAAGGCAAGCTGTTGCTCAAAAACTCAAGAGGTAGAAGATTAAACAGCTAATCTTGAAGACTTTTTCCGTCGAGAAACCCGTTTTTTAACAGTGGGATAGCACGGTGCCTTAGTACGTACCTTTCCTTTTTCCCAGCCGGGGGCTTTTCCCCTATGTTTAGGGATTTTTGTAGGAGTACCAATGTCAACTAAAACCGAAAACATTGATTGGGCAACACGTCCAGGAGTTAAATTAATCGTAGCAGATTGCCAAGGAAGTCGATTTTCCAGAACTAAATCCCTAGCCAGCCAGAGTTGCCAACTCCGGGGCGGCATTAAATCGCTCCAGCGCTCTGATTGTTCGGGAGTTCTCAAGTTAGGCAATGTCCAATGTAATCGTTGCTTAACAAATCTATACCAATGATCGACTCCAAAGCGTCGTAAATACTTAAACCAGACTGTTTCTAAGGGTAGAGTTCGTTCTCCCACCCAAGCCAACCACAAGGGTGGAAACGGCTGACCGTTTGACATGGGCTTCATTCTTTCCACGAGGATTAAATTTACTCTCTGTTCAGGCGCACGATAAAAATGTAAGTCAAGCCATTGCTTGACTCGGACTTGCCCCAACTCTGGATGTTCGTCAATTTCAATCACAGCATCCGCTTCGAGCCATGTGGTTTGGTCACCCGGCCTCATTTTTTGCCCGTGCTTGCGTGGTCTGCCGCGACCACTATATGCTGGTGGTGCTGACCAAAAACAGGCATTCTTTCGGAGTCGCATTAAGCAATCAGCTTGAATGGAAGCTTGCGCTAGTACCCAACCAGCATTGCCATATTCTCGATCTAAAACTGCTAAGTAGCTAGACAAAATTAATTACATAGTTTTCTCCAAATTCTTTCAGGATTTTTTCCACAGATGTAACAAAAGTTCCCCAACTCTTGTAAGCAGATATTTCAATCCATTCATACTTAATAAACCGCCATAAAATTTCAATTAAATTTAATTCAGGTGAGTAAGAAGGCAACTCAAAAAGAGTAATATTACGTTGTTTCTACTCTTCAAGTTTGTCAACAATAGCATCACTGGTATGAATAGAAGCTTGATCTGTGACAATCACCGTTGGCTTATCTACTGTGGGAAAAAAAGCATCAATACAGGCAATAACCACATCTGAATTAATACTTTGAGAGGAAATATAAGTTTCAAGATGGTTATTTCGATTCATGATTCCTAGTACATTCATTCGCTGACTACGACGACTAGGAATTGTTAAATATTCTCCGATTTCCTGCCAGCCATAGGGGACACAAGGAATCAAACAAAATCCCGTTTCATCCAAGTAATATAAATCAATTTTACCTTGAGCGTCCAATTGCTTTAATTCTTCTAATTGTGCCTTTTTCTCTTGATATTCCTGGGCGGGAGGCGTTCCTCCCACTCCTTTACGCATACGATGCCAACTCATATTTAGAGTTTTTAGTATTCTTTTAATTGTTTTTGTACTGGGAGTTATGCCCCAGGTCTCTTGAACTTTTTGGCTAACATTTTTTAATTGCCTTGGTTCTTGTTTAGCCCACTCTTTTATTTGGGCTTTCTGCGAAGACTTAAATAGTGGCTTAGAACCTCTTCCTGGTTTATTATAAAGTCCTATCATTCCCTCTAATTCCCACCGATTGAACCAGTTATAGAGGGTCTTATAACTTATTTTGAAAATATTCATTAACTCTCCTTTTTTTACTCCTTGCGAAGCTAATATGAGGCAATGTGCTCTCTGACGTACCTGATGATGTCGGCTTTGGCGATAAATTCGAGTCGAGCAATTTAGACGAAAGAGGATTTATTTCCCTGATAAACATCATATGAAATTCTAATTAACTCATAATTTTGCCTGAAATATCATTCTACTATGTATTTGTGTAATTAATTCTGTCTAATTACTTAAGACTGGATTGATGCTCTGTTCACAAACAAGTTTGAGTTGGGAAGCTGCTTTTTCTATTGGCGAAGACCAACTACTAATTCGTTCATGTAGTAGGGGTAATGCCCAACTTCCTTCTGCTTCGGGTAGTTAGAGTCGATAGGGGCATTTCTACCCCTACCTCTCCTTCAGAACGGAACGTGAAACTTTCGCTTCATTCCGCTCC
>NZ_JAUBOQ010000006.1:102288-182041 GCF_036700325.1 Microcoleus sp. Z1_B2 | reverse complement strand
CAAAATTGGGACGTATTCTCCGCTTATAAAGCCAGTTTAGGCTTTGTTTGGGCTTAAAATTTGTTTAAGTCCCGATAATCAGTACCCGTTTTTGTTCAGAGGAAATGAACACGGAAAACTCATTATCTTCGCTCATGGCTTCCAACATTCTCTCCACTAATCCCCCGACTGGGCTAGTCATAGCAGCGTGAAAGCGGGGATTTTGTCGTAGTAGTGCACCCAGTAAAGTAGAGCCTGAGCGGGGTAGTCCTGATATGAAGTGGGCTTTCACTTGCCTCGTGGGGGAATGGGTTTGGATAACATGAGATGACTTTAATTGCATCATCCTAAAGACATATCTTTTATAGCATACTTTTATTTAACATTTCGCAACACAACATCCAGGTTTACGATATCTTTACAATTTAGACATCGTGGGTTGGCTTTCCCTATCTCTATCTTTGCTTAGGGCCCCTGCCTCTGTCAGTCGGAAAAGTCGGATCATAAAGTCGGAAAAGTCGGATCTTTGCCATGAGTACAGAATTACTTGGGAATTTTAACCGCAGATGGTGGCGGGTCTACGCGGATCTACGCAGATGAATGTTGATTTGGGTCAAGTACGATGGAGAAAACCCGCAAGGCGACGGAATTACGATCGCGCTACATTTGGGATATATTAAAGATATGCCTCTAGATTCTATGAATAACGAACAAGTCACTTTCAATACAGCCCACGAACACGAGATTTTTGGCGATCGCGATTTTCCATCTTGGTTAACTCAACAACAAATCAGCCTCGCTTGCACCACCTATCAAACCAGCAGGTTAATGTTAATCGGTGCTGCGCCAGAAACCAACAGAATCTCGGCTTTTTGGCGAATATTCGATCGCGCAATGGGACTTTTCTGCACGCCAGAACGCCTGTATCTAAGCTCAAAATATCAACTCTGGCAATTAGATAATGTCTTAGAATCCGGGAAATTATACCAAGGATACGATAAATTATATATACCAAGGATCGGTTATACTACAGGAGATATCGACATTCACGATATCGCAGTCGATAAAAATAATCAAATCATTTTTATTAGCACTTTGTTTAATTGTATCGCTACTTTGAGCGATCGCCACAGTTGCAAACCTCTCTGGAAACCAGGTTTTATCTCACAATATATAAATGAAGACCGCTGTCACCTCAACGGTTTGGCAATGGTAGAAGGAGAAGCGAAATATGTCACAGCGTCGAGTCAGTCGGATGTGGTGGATGGCTGGCGCGATCGCAGAAAAAATGGCGGTATAGTTATTGATATTGAATCTAATGATATTATCGTCACGGGATTGTCGATGCCGCATTCACCCCGCTGGTATCAAGATAAATTGTGGCTGCTGAATTCGGGGAGAGGAGAATTCGGTTATGTGGATTTAGAAACAGGAAAATTTGAGGCAATTACGTTTTGTCCGGGATATGTCCGAGGACTGGCTTTTTGGCAAAATTGGGCAATTGTTGGACTCTCGAAACCTCGGGGAGGTGACAACACTTTTAGCGGTTTAGAATTGGATGAGTTGTTGCTGGCCAAGGATGCTGAAGCTCGCTGTGGTATGATGGTGATTGATTTGACTACGGGGGCGATCGTTCACTGGTTGCGCTTTGAAGGAATTGTCACCGAACTCTATGATGTACAAGTGATTCCGACAGTGCAAAAGCCGATGGCGTTGGGTTTTCAGACTGACGAAATTGCTCAGTTAATTACTTTGGAACTTTAACCGCAGATGGTGGCGGATGTACGCGGATGGACGCAGATACAGCAGATTCCACGTTTATGAAGCACACCCCGGAAGTGCGATCGATCGCCGTAGGGAAACGGCATTACCCAAAGCGTGTCAACTTAAGCTTTTAGTCCACCAGTCCTCCCCCCCACCCGCTACTCCGCCAGGGGTTGAAACCCCTGTCTAATAGCTAAAGTCCTCTAAAAGAGGACTCAAGAACTCATCAGTCCTCTTTTAGAGGACTTGCGCTTTGAGGCAGGGGTTTCAACCCCTGCCGGACTGTCGGTTTGATGTTAAAATGTTTACAGGATTTACCCACGCGGTGTGAGAGAAAGTATTTAAGCGGGATTTGATATTACTCAACAATCGCCCCATCTAAGCTGGTTTTTCTTAAGTCTGTTCTGGCTAAATTTGCACCTCTTAAATCCGCACCTGTTAAACAAACATTGCTTAAATCTGCATAACTCAAATCCGCACCTCTGAGATTAGCATCTGATAAATTTGCTCCCGATAAGTTCGCCCTCACCAGTTGCGATTTACTCAAATTGCTGCCACTCAAATTTGCTGCTGACATCTGTACCGCCATTAAGTTTGCTTTGCTTAAATTACTGCCGCTGAGGTTAGCCAAATTTAATTTAGCATAACTCAAATCAATGTTTTCCAAGCAAAGTTCGCTCAATTGCGCGCATCGCAAGTTAGCATTAATAAAAAACCTGTCTCCAATTCCATAACGGCGCAGCAATTCGTCAACTCCCAGCCGAATTAAAACTGGTTCGCAAGTATTTTGGTAGCACCACGATGTCTCCAGCAAACGGGCGGCTGCTTCAATTGCTACCTTGTCGGATTTAGGGAGGACTAAACTATTGCACCCATCCCACTCACCGTTGAGCATGAATGCCATCTCAGAAGCTGCTACAATTGAGTCGCATAACAAAACGGTTTCTGGTTTGGGTTGCAGCCAGTTCATTAAGGCGATCGAACTCTTGTTTTTCACTGTTGATTCAGGATTTGTTGGTATTTCTTAATTATAGGTAAAATTATTGAAAACATTATGCACAAATTTGCGGCGGCTTCGGAGACTGAATTAATTGTATTTGGTGCAGCGAGACCTGGATATCGCGATGCAGAAATTGCTGAGTGGATTGAATTTATGCAGGGGCACAATATCAAGCAAGTTTGCTGTTTGCTTCCCGATTCCCAACTCATCCGCTACGGGGACTTACTGGGAACGTATCGGAATATCTTTGGGTGCGATCGAGTTTGCTGGGCTCCGATTGCCGATTTTGAATTGGTAGATAGGGATATTTTGCTCGATCGCATATTACCATTTTTGGCATCTGCAAATAGCAAAGGCGAACGGGTCGTAGTTCACTGTTCTGGGGGGATCGGACGTACAGGACAGGTTTTGGCTGCTTGGTTGGTTAGCGGGCGGGGATTATCTAACAAACAGGCGATCGCAGCAGTAAAAAAAACTGGTAGAAATCCCTATGAAGCCGTGTTTGCTGCTTTGTTCAAAGGTCGAAACCCTTGGCAAGTTGCCGGAGAACTTAATGCTCTTTTAGATGATGGTCGTCCTGTTATATGAACTCCGGTTGCACCGTTAGTTAATTAACAGTTAACAGTTAACAGTTAACAGTTAACAGTTGACCAAATGCCAAATGCCAACTGCCAACTGCCAACTGACTAATCAGTTGTACTAACGTGGTCAATTCTCTCTAATTGCCAGAGAATTTGGTTGCCCTCGCGCCGCACCCGCGACACTACCCAATTTCGCCAAACCCAGTTGTCTCCACGACTGGTGACAGCGCTGGCATTTACATCCATCAAATCAGCCAGTTCAGAACTGGTAATCAAGTAGCCTTTCGTCGCAACCTCGTCGGCGATGTGCAACGTTTCGATCAGATTGCGGAGGTCCTGAACCCTCACCTCGCGGGGCAAGTTCTCCAGGGTATCGGCAGTTGAATCCATCATGGTAGAGTTGGAGATCGGAAGGTCAGAAGTTATGACATAGGATTCTATCGTTTTGTTACCAGTTACGTCCGTTTCTTCCGAAACAATTGTGTTGTCAAAGCGTAGGGGCGGTGCCCCCGTGCCCGCCCCGGCCTCGTCTCCCGTTGGTTTCTGCTGTTGCAGTTCGGGAGTGAGATTGTGCGAGAAGCTGCGGGCGATTTCATCGCATCTGTCGTTGTAGAAGTCGCCGGAGTGGCCGCGGACGTGTTCCCACTGGATTTGCCGGGAATTCAGCTTGTCTAGCAGATGCCAGAGGTCTTGGTTGACAACATCTTTGCCCGTTGAGGTTTTCCAGCCTTTATTTTTCCAGCCTTGAATCCATTTAGTGATGCCGTTTTTAACGTATTCGCTGTCGGTGTAAACGGTGACAGGTTCGGTTTGACCGGAATTGGCAAAAAATTCCAGCGCAGCGACGGCAGCCTGCATTTCCATGCGGTTGTTAGTGGTTTGGGGGTCTGCACCTCCGAGTTCGTGACACTTGCCGTCGGCGAAACAAACTACTGCACCCCAGCCACCTGGGCCTGGGTTGCCGGAACAAGCGCCGTCTGTGTAGAGGCTTTTGATTTTGGGAGTTGTCATGAGCGAATTAATGTGTAATTTAGAGGTAAGTTGTTTGCAAGTGCGATAATTAAGGCAATTGAGATAGTTTTACTTGCTACTATGAAAAATGCCAACTTAAAGATTAAAAAGGTTGCGCTATTTATTTGTCCCTTTTCTTTGTTAATTTTTAATACTTTCGCGCAAGCACAGCCCATAGTGCCTGCTGCTGACGGTACGGGTACTGTTGTCACCCCGATCGGCAACCGCTATGATATCAACGGCGGCAGTTTGTCGGGAGACGGCGCGAATCTTTTTCACAGTTTTGGGCAGTTTGGCTTGAATCAAGGTCAAATTGCTAATTTTCTGACTAATTCGGCTATTCAAAATATATTAGCTCGAATTGCTGGCGGGGACGCTTCGCTAATTAACGGTTTAATTACTGTCACGGGCGGCAATTCTAATCTTTTTCTAATTAATCCTGCGGGGATTGTGTTTGGCCCGAACGCGAGTTTGAATGTGCCGGCGGCTTTTACTGCAACTACTGCTACTGGTGTCGGTTTTGGTTCAAATTGGTTTAATGCTGCGGGTACAAATAATTTTAGCGCCTTGCTTGGTACGCCAAATGCTTTTTATTTTAGTCCGGGTGTACCGGGAAGTATTGTTAATGCTGGCAATTTAGCGGTGAATCCTGGGCAAAATTTGGCTTTGCTTGGCGGTACGGTTGTTAGTACGGGGCAGTTGTCGGCTGCGGGCGGGCAAATTACTGTTGCTGCTGTTGGGGGAGATAATGTTCTCCGCATTAGTCAACCGGGGCATTTGTTGAGTTTGGAAATAGCAACGGGCGGAAATTTTGGGAATTCTCAACAGACTTTGAATCCTGTTTCTTTGCCGCAGTTGCTGACAGGTACTGGGCAAAATCAGGCGGCGGGTGTTGCGGTTGCGGATGACGGTTCTGTGCGGCTTGTGGGTTCGGGTTTGCAGGTGAATTCTGGGGATGTGGCGATTGCTGCTAATGTGTCTGGGCTGCCGCAGTTGAATGCGGGAAGTGCGAATTTATGGGCTGCGGAAAATCTCTCGTTAGCGGGCGCTAGGCTGCAAACTGCGGGGGATTTGAGTTTGCTGGGTGGGGATGCGGTGCGGGTCAGGGACAGCGCCCAGAATCCTTTTTTGGCGAAGGCTGGGGGTAATTTATACATTCAGGGATCTCGCACGATCGATATTCTCACTCAAAATGCGATCGGCGGCTTATCTCTTCCCCCGCAATTCCAAAGCGGCGGCAATTTGAGTTTGGTTAGCAACGGCATTATTTCGGGGGATGCTCACTTTGTTTCTGGTGGCAATTTTTCGATTCGCAATTTGTCGGGAATGCCGGGAAACTTTGTCAGTTTATTTGACCCGATTATCAGTTCGGAAGGAGATGTTTTCTTTGGAGATTATACCGGAGTTTCGCTGAAAGTCGAGGCGAGGGGGAGCATTGTTGCCGAGGAGATTACAATTACCGGCCCCGATATTGCATTGGGTAGGGAAAATCTGAGTGGCGATCCCGATATTGCTATTTTAACCAGCAGTCCGGCCTTAATTCTGCGGGCTGGAGTGCAAAATTTGGCAAATTCTCCTAATGTTCCTAATTCTCCTACGGATACTCCGGGTGATAATGAACAACCTAATCCTTTAGGTGACGATGCAATATTTACTCCTGCGTCTATTTTATCGAATAATTTGATTTCTATTGAAAATATTTCGGCAGGCGGGCCGGTGATTTTGTCAGCGCCGGGAATTATCGCAACTAGAGATATTAATGGCGGTCAAATTAATCTCGAAAGCAGGGAAGCAGGAGTGGTAGTTGGGGGCAGATTAACGTCTAGTTCGACAATTAATATTCAAGCTAATGACAATATTATATTGACAAGTGACATTTCTCGTGCTGATATCAACGGCAGTATTAGTCTGAATACTGTTCGAGGCAATATAGTAACAGGGTCGATCGATACTGGGACTTCTGGGGCGATCGCACTCAGAGCTTTTGGCAATGTGAATTTTGGGACTTTGCAGGGGTCTAATGTTGATATTACCAGTAACTCCGGTGAATTGGGAGTTGTGACTGATGCCAATACCATTGTGCCTAATACTACACCAGTCAATATCACAGCAACTGAGAATATCAATTTGACAGCTTTGAGGGACTTAACGGTAGGCAATCTCACCGCTGCGACTGTCAATGCTAGCAGCAATGGGAGTGTTAATACGGGGGCAATCGCTACGAATGGAGATGTCAGACTTTTGGCAGGACAGCAAATTACAGCAGGGACAATTAATGTCAATCCTACCACCAGCACAGACGGAAGCAATCGCATTCCTACAGTAAATTTGAATGCCCAAACTAATATTAGAGTTCTATCGATCGATGCTGGCACTGGCACTATTGCTTTGAGAGCATCCAGCGACTTAAATGCAGTGAATTTGCTAGGAGGAGCAGTTGAGGTCAATAGCGATGGGGGAAAAATTGCGATCGGCAATACTACATCCCTTGGTAACATTAATGTAACAGCTTTAGGCGATATAACTTCCGGAAATTTGCAGGGAGTGGGAGTGAATGTCAATAGTAACTCTGGAACAATTCAAACTGCAAATACCACAGCCACTGGGAATATTAATGTAACAGCTTCTGGCAATGTAAGTTCCGGAAATTTGCAGGGAGAGAGAGTGAATGTCAATAGCACTAGCGGGAATCTGCAAATGACCAACATCACTGCAACAGAAAATATCACTTTCAGAGCGTTAGACAATGTGAATACGGGGAATTTGCAGGGAGTCGCTGTTGATGTTAATAGCAGTAGGGGAAGTGTCAGCACTGGCAATATAAATGCTGCGGAAATTGTGAGTATTTTAGCCGCAAACGAAATCACAATAGGGCGAATAAATGTTAATCCTGTTGTTAGGGTCGATCGCACTTCTACAGTAAATCTTAACGCTCAAAATGATATCAGCGTTGCATCCATAAATGCTCCGGGCGGTAATGTTGAGCTCGCAACTCCGGGTTTAGTTCGAGTGACGGGTACTTTTAACCAAAACGGCACTCCTGTTAGCATCTCGACTCTTGGCGACACTCAACCCGGTACAGTTACGATCCGCCACGGCGGCGGTGATGTCAATCCGCCGATACCTTTTGCGGTGGGAGATGCGACGACTAACGGTACTGCTGGGGCGATCGCCAGCAATGCTTCAGGTACGATTACTCAAGGGCGATCGTTCATAAATTCTTACACTCAAGGCAATAGTGCGATCGTAACTACCAATCAACCAACAAATCCCGACAATCCCAATAATCCGAATAATCCGAATAATCCCAATAATCCCAATAATCCGAATAATCCGAATAATCCCAATAATCCCAATAATCCGAATAATCCCAATAATCCGAATAATCCCAATAATCCGAATAATCCGAATAATCCGAATAATCCCAATAATCCCAATAATCCCAATAATCCCAATAATCCCAATAATCCCAATAATCCCAATAATCCTAATAATCCCAATTCGCCGCCAATATTACCAAGGGATAGATTTGCATTAGATAGAGGGCGATCGCTTTTCCCCGATCCCAACCAACCCTTTAGCCGCCAACAGCGGCAGAATCAAAACAGAATATCGCGAGATATAGGAAAACCCGGAGAAAGGATGCCGCGCGAAAGGATGCAATTTCCCAGAGAAGTGAGAAATTTCATCAATTCAAATATCCTAGATTCAGTTATTCAGTCAGCATTTCGCGGCGACATCGGCAGGAATTTGGAGACAGGCCAAATATCGGAAGCTTTGTCTCTGCTGGACAAATCTTTCAGCCAAGAATTCGGGGAATATTTAGGCATCAACATCAGCAACGAGTTGGTATCCCCAGAGGAAATTCAAAAAAAGTTAGAATCAGCGGGTAAAGAAACCGGCACAAAACCCAGCTTAATTTATCTATTCTCGCAGCCCGAAGAATTAAATTTAATGCTGATCACTTCTTGCGGTGAAGTGGTTCACAAAAGTGTGCCGTCAGCGAACCGACAAGAACTTCTGAAAGTTGTAAATGAGTTCAGGGGTGAGATTACCAAACCGGGGGTGCGGGCTACTACGAGTTATCTACCATCTTCCCAACAGCTTTATAAGTGGATGATTGGGCCTTTAGAGGACAGTTTGAAAAAGTGCGAAACGGATACTATTTCCTTTGTTGTCGATCGAGGTTTGAGAGGTATGCCCTTTGCTGCTTTGCACGACGGACAGCAATTTTTGGTGGAAAAGTACAATCTCAGCCTGATGCCCAGCATTAATTTAACAGATACCCGCTACGTCGATCTCAGAAATTCTCAAGTTTTAGCAATGGGTGCCTCGGAATTTTCCGAGTTGAATCCTTTGCCTGCGGTTCCTGCAGAAATAGCCGCTATTTCTAGAGAGTGGCCGGGAGTTAGTTTTCTGAATGAGGATTTCACTTTGGAGAATTTGAAGCGACAGCATCAAAGCCGATCTTTTGGGGTTATTCACTTAGCTACTCACGGCGAATTTCGACCTGGAACACCAAATAATTCTTTTATTCAGTTGTGGAATAGTCGGCTGCGACTGGATCAATTGCGGGATTTGAGATTGAATGATCCGCAGGTGAATATGTTAGTTTTAAGTGCTTGTCGGACTGCGGTGGGAGATGCACAGGCCGAGTTGGGTTTTGGGGGTTTGGCGCTGCAAGCGGGGGTGCAAACGGCTTTGGGAAGTTTGTGGTACGTGAGTGATGAAGGTACTTTGGGATTGATGAGTGAGTTTTACCAGCAGTTGAAGACGGCGCGAATTAAGGGGGCGGCGCTGCGACAAGCGCAAATTGCGATGTTGCGGGGGGATGTGCGTTTGGAGGGTGGCCGATTGCGCGGTTTGAGTCGGGGTGAGGGGGTGGAGTTGCCGACTTCGCTGCAAGGGTTTGCGGATTTAAAGTTGTCGCATCCTTATTATTGGTCGGCTTTTGTGATGATTGGGAGTCCTTGGTGATGGGTGATTAGTGATTAGTGAGTTGTTATTAGTGGGATATTAATGGTTTTTCGGGAAAAGTCGATCGCCCGCAAGCAAGCAAGTTCCGAGTGCGATCGGCCTGTTCACTATTTTTTATGCCGAGTCCGCCACCACCCGATCGCTTGATATCGTTTCCGATTGCACCGGAATTATTATATAGAGAACACGGCGCCCGGCCAATTTGTGTCAACTTAAATCGTCAGTCCGCCAGTCCTCCCGCCCGCCCGCCAGTCCGCCAGGGAATGAATTCCCTGGCTAATAGCTAAAGTCCTCTGAAGAGGACTAATGAGTTGAAAAATTCTTCTTCTCAGTCCTCTTAAGAGGACTTTAGCTTTGAGGCAGGGGTTTCAACCCCTGCCGGACTGCCGGACTACCCAACTAAAGCCTGTCGCTGAGCCTCCAACAATTCCTGAATTCCAGTTTCTGCCACATCCAAAATTTGATTTAAC
This sequence comes from Microcoleus sp. Z1_B2, assembly GCF_036700325.1. Taxonomy (NCBI): domain Bacteria; kingdom Bacillati; phylum Cyanobacteriota; class Cyanophyceae; order Oscillatoriales; family Microcoleaceae; genus Microcoleus; species Microcoleus sp. Z1_B2. The sequence continues at coordinate 172,259 of NZ_JAUBOQ010000006.1, read as the reverse complement.
TGACTCCGGCTGAAACTTCCCTCTTCCGCAGTTCCCTGAATTTCGATGATATTCAAATCTCCATTCATTACCACATTACAATCAATTTCAGCCGCCACATCTTCCAGATAATTCAAATCTAAAAATGGCTCCCCTTCCAAAAGTCCCACAGACACGGCCGCCACTTGGCGAATCAAGGGCGATCGCACTAAATCACCTTTTTGTACCAACTTGTTCAAAGCGTCAGCCACAGCCACAAACCCGCCAGTAATTGAAGTCGTGCGAGTCCCAGCGTCCGCTTGCAAAACATCCGCATCGACAAGTATTGTGCGTTCTCCCAATAGTTGCATATCCAAGCACGATCGCAAACTGCGCCCAATCAACCGCTGAATTTCTTGAGTCCGTCCCGATAATTTCATAAATTCCCGCTCTTGTCGCTGCGGCGTAGATCCCGGCAACATTCGGTATTCCGCTGTCAGCCAACCTTGTCCGGTATTCTCCAGAAATCTAGGCACTCCCGGCTTGATTGTAACGCTGCAAAGTACCTGAGTATCGCCACTTTTCGCGAGCACGGAACCGCTAGCAAATTTGGTAAACTGTCGATCGAAACTAATCGGACGAATTTGATTTGGTAGTCTGCCATCGGGACGTTGGAAAGACATAATATTTAGGTGATTGGTAATAGGTAATTAGGCATTAAAACTTTAAAAGTTGGTATTAATATTCCGGTTTTTTTGATGCGGTAAATATGCAGTCATTCAATCTAAAATCTACTAAAATCTAAAATCCTATAATGATTTGCTCTTAGCCTCGATTAATTTGAGAATATCCTGCTGGACTTGTTCTGGGGATTTATCACCATCAATAGTTAACAGTTTGTTGCGGTATTCGTAATACTCTAAAAGAGGAATAGTGCGTTCGTGGAACAAATCGAGCCGACGCTGTAAAATTTCAGGGTGATCATCCGATCGATCGCGCTCGATCGACCTACTCAGCAAAACCTCGATCGGCACTTTCAGCCAAACTGCCCAATCTAGCTCCTGCGCCAACTCCTCTAATAAAAAATCCAACTCCTCAGCTTGAAAAGCAGTTCGCGGATAGCCCTCCAATATCCAGCCATTAAAGACATCCCACAGCAGCAGTCGGCGGCGAAAGAATTCAATCATAGTTGCGTCGGGAACTAATTCCCCTTTTTCGACATAAGACACCGCCAGCTTGCCTAAATCTGTGTCTTCTGCGATCGCCTCCCGTAGAATATCCCCCACAGCCAGCAAAGGAAGGCTCAAATTGCTGCACAGTAGTTCAGCCTGAGTTCCCTTTCCCGCTCCTGGCCCTCCCAGAATCACCACTCTCACAGTCCCTGCTCCTAGTGCCGCGACATTCAAATTTTACGCGATGTGTGTACTTTTTCTTCACAGTCCTGGACTTCCCAAGACTCTCATCGCCTTGCTTTTTCACCCTCTAACTATCTAAGGATCGTGGATTAAATAACTTCCTACAAAAAATGCTCTCATCACCGTGGTTTTTCACCCTATAACTGTATAAATGTCAAGCTCCACGCCGTATTTTAGTAAAAAACCCCGTTTCTGCCTAAGTGCTAATTGAGTTCAAAAATCGAACAAACGACTGCGAATGCCACTGCCGCGAGCTTTTGACAACTTATATATATAGTGTTCGATCGGATGTGCACCCGGCCCAGTACACTATATATTGTCAAGCAGGCTTCAGCCGCACCAAGGTCGGAGCTGCACTCAAGACTTAGTTGCTGATTAAATATTGCCCTATGGTTGCTCAGTTACAAACCCCTAAACTCAATTTAACCCACAGCTTGCCCTACACAGTTCAAGGGCTGGTGCAAGTCTTTACAGGCCCGCACCGCTGCTTTTTTACCAGTGTCATGGCTCAGGCCCTCAGAATTGCAGGACAGGGAGCTCCCGTGCTAGCGGTGCAGTTCCTCAAAGGGGGAATTAATCAAGGGCACCAGCATCCGGTGCGGCTGGGGCAAAATTTAGATTGGATGCGCTGCGATTTGTCACGCTGTATTGAGAATGCCGATCTAGATGAGCTGGAGACGCGATCGATCGAACAATTGTGGCAGTATGTTCAAAATGCGGTGCGTGAAGGTCGTTATGCCTTAGTTATTCTCGATGAATTGAGTTTAGCGGTTAATTTGGGCTTGATTCCCGAAGCCGAAGTGGTGGCATTGATTGACAACAAGCCCCATCATTTGGATATGATTTTTACCGGGCCATCGATGCCCCAAAGAATTTTGGATGTTGCCGACCAAATTACGGAAATTCGCCGCAGTTAAGGACAATGATTCAATTTGCGATCGCCTGTTTAGCGATCGCATTTTTTATGTAAAAAAACAGTATCAAAAAAAAAGAGGCGATCGCTTAGCTCAAAGAGCGATCGCACGCTGATCAATTTACCAGCGACGTTACGCTTGAACTACCGGATCGAAGACAACACTCAATCGATCTGCCGGCACCATCCGCTTGAGAATTTTCAAGTGACCGTCTGCATCAGACCAACTGCGAAACTCACCCACAACCACCTTTTCCACATTTGGAAGCGAGCGAACTATAGTCCACGGCTTGAGACGTTTTTCTTGCAACATACTAGATAAATCTCCTTGGTAAATTGGAGCCAAAGCCAGTCCCCCTCGTTGGCCACGACCGAAGACTGGCTTTTGACTTTGCAAACTTGCCCTTCTCTAAGAACATAGCACAAAAAAAATAGTTTGGGATTATATCTTATTTTTCGCTTTTTTTAGAGCTACTTTTTACAGAACAGATGATTAAACTCCACACTTATTAACTCTTTAATTCCCAACTCAAAACTATTTAATGACTAACACTTCGACTTCGCTTGGGGTGCAGCCTCACTAATAAATTCTGCCTTCTACCTTCTACCTTCCTTTTACTGAGATATTGCACCATTCTCAATAAGTTTTTTATGAACAGGCTTTCCGGCCTGTTCCACAAGAAAATTCACTCTTTGTGGAACAGGCCGGAAAGCCTGTTAAGCGAGAATAGTGCAAGATGTGAGTTTTACAAATCCCGCCGCGACAGCAGAAACCAGATCCCACCCAAACCCAAAACACCGCACAAAACCCCGCCTTCCCACCCAAAAACAGTCCCCCCCGGCAAATGTCCAGGCTTTGCTTTAGAAGAAAAATTCAGCTCCGAATAGTATACCCACTGGCTGTTAACCCGCCAGCCCACTCGATCGCCAAACTTCTCCCAAACTGTAGCATCATAAACACCAGGCTTTCCCCCCAACTTGAGCCACAAACCCTTTTGCACAGAAAAACCGAATCTGCGGTGACTGTGCCGCACCCAAAGTCGATCGATAGTCTGCAAATCCTTAGCTGGAAACTTCCTAATATCTTCCTCACTCAAATAACCCCGTGAATTTTGCTGCATCACCTCCAGCATTTTCACAGAAGTTTCCTCATCAGCACCACGCCAATTTTTAGCAGCCAGCAGCCTTGCCAAGTGAGAATAATCAATACCTTTTTCTGAGTCTAAATTCACAGAAATTAACAGAGTATCAGTCACAGGTTGAGTCGGAACCGAAGGACTAACAACAGTTGCCTGCTGCGACTTTTCCAGCACGGGGACAACAACAACAGGAGGTTTTAAAGCATCCAAAACTTCCACAGCAGATTTGTAGCGATCTTTAACATATTCCTGAATTAACTTATCCAAAACCTGACCTAAATCCTCGCTAATTTGTGTTCCTTTTGGCAAAGCCTCCCTCCACAGCCACCGGCCTTCAAGCGGATCGTAAAGGTCATCGTGAATGTCCCCGTAGATATCCAGATAAGGCATAACAGAAGTCAGCAAGCGAATGCAAGTCACCCCCAAACTGTAAAGGTCGCTAGCCGGAACAGCCCTACCGTGACGCTGTTCTAGAGCCGCGTAGCCGGGAGTTCCCAACTTCGTTCCTGTTTTGGTGGGAGCAGCAGCTACTACCTGTTTGGAAACCCCAAAATCTATCAGCACTAACTTACGATCGCGCGATCGGCGGATCACATTCTCCGGCTTAATATCGCGGTGAATTACATTTCTGTCATGAACAAACTTCAATAAAGGCAACAAATCTAACAGCAGTTCGCAAGTTTTAATTTCGCTATAAGCACCGTACTTATCTAACTCATCCTTTAAATTATTGCCATCAATAAACTCTTGCACCAAATACAAGCGCCCATCTTCCTCAAAATAAGAAATTAACTGAGGAATTTGCGGGTGCTTCAGTTCGTATAACCGCCTTGCCTCTTGTTCAAACAGTCGAACATATTTTTTAAAATGACCGGGCTTCCGCTGAAATTCTTGAGGGGGTGACAACTGTTTAATCACGCACAATTCCTCAAATTTTCCATGATTAACAGCTCGGAAAGTCCTGCCAAATCCCCCATCGCGTAGCGGTTCAGTTGCTGCATAAAGGTCTTTTAGCAGCAGCTTTGAACCACAATTAAGACAATACTTTGTGCCTGGTGGGTTCTGACGCTTGTCTCTTGGGCAATCGAGATTAAGGCAGTATGTCATATATTAAAAAAATGCGAACAAAATTAGTAGGAAGGGTTTTATATTATTCAAGAGTCCGATCGCGAGCTGGTTTTTGTAGAGGCGAAACCTCGAACCTTGCGGAGGCGGCAGCCACCCTCGCCATCAGAGGGGGCGCTCTCACCAGACTGCCACCCCTGAGCAAGTATAACTCTCTTGAGGGTTTGACCTCAAACTCGAAGTCCACATCTAACCTTAGACTCCGCTGCGTGCAATACATTTGATTTAGCGGTCAAATAGCCCGTAGATCAAACAGAAATAGTCATTTATTGCCAGCCCCGTGAGCACTGCAACGCCAAAAAAACTAAGGATTCCGCCTGAGATATAATTTTATTGCCAGAGAGAAGCACACTAACGGGAGCCACAGCTTCCGTCAAGTTCGATCGACCTAAATATTTTACCCGTAAAATATTTAACTTAACCAGGCATAATTAACAATCCAAAAATCCCCAACAAACGCACGTTAAAATAAAGACTAGCTTCCGCGATCGCCATCCGAACTCGATCGGACACTTAGCCAGTTTTCCCTGTTTCCTTTTTTCAGCTATTACCAGTTACATCTATTTCGATCGGTCTACTTAATTAGGAACCGCTAGTGACACCAAAACTACTGCCCTCTCCAACTCCAAACTCCCGCAAAAAATCACCAAAAGTACCTTGGTTCGAGCGGTTCATGGCACTGGTCGCCCTAGGAAATTTAAGCCTAGTATTATTTGACATAACTTACGTCCCCGGACGAGATTTCTACTTCCGGCAACTCCCAGTTCTAACTCAAGTATACGACCCATTTAAAGGAATTAAACCCCACCGAGACACCCAGCAATATCTGGAAACCTTAGAAGAATTAAAAATTCAAGTAGTGCAAACAGGATTGCCCTCTCCCCAAGTAGCAGCCAAATTGCAGGAAATAAACAATCTGAGCGCGAAAATGATCGACGAAGATCCCTTTCGAGTAGCATCAAAAAGTGGCACCCTAGAAAAAATCAAAGACCGGATGCGCGATCGCGTCCCGAATCCAGAAGACTCCGCTAAACAATCATTCCAAAGATTTTGGAGCCCTGACTATTTAAACAAACAAGACTGGCAAAAAGAAATCCAGTGGTTTGACTCCAAAATCAAGCCATTAATCGCCACCAACTATTACCGCGAGATTGGAGAAAACGGCGAATTTACCGATAACTTCTGGCTAATTGACCTGCCATTTATTGCCATATTCGCGATCGAATTTCTAGCCCGTACCTACTCGATCGGCCGCCGCCACCGCAGCGTCACTTGGCGATCGGCCATGCTCTGGCGATGGTACGACATCTTCCTGCTGCTCCCATTCTGGCGCCTGTTGCGAATATTACCCGTCACAATTCGCATCCACCAAGCCAAAATGCCGGATCTCCAACCCATACGCACCCAAATCAGCCGAGGTTTCGTCGCCAATTTCGCCCAAGAATTGACCGAAGTTGTAGTAATTCAACTCATCAACCAGATGCAACAATCAATTACCACAGGCGAACTCGCTCGTCAACTCTTTAAATCCCCAAAACAGCGCTATCTAGACATCAACAATATCAATGAAATAGAAGCGATCGCCACCCATCTCGTCCAAATAACCGTCTACAAAGTCCTCCCCCAACTCCAGCCCGACCTAGAAGCCCTCCTCCGGTACAATATTGAAAGCTTCCTCAAACAATCCCCCCTCTATCAAGGATGGAAGCAAGTACCCGGTCTGGGAAACCTGCCCGAACAGCTAGCACAGCAATTAGTTGCAGAACTCTCAAAATTAGCCACCCTCGGCCCCCAAGATGCCTACGAAGCCTTCAAAATCGCCAGCGAAGACCCCATAAGCATCAAACTTTCAAGCCAGCTAGTCCAACATTTCGGGCAAGCTTTAGGCACCGAACTGCAACAGCAGCAAACCTGGCAAGAAATACAACTGCTGCTGTGCGATTTCCTAGAAGAGTTCAAAATCAACTACATTCAGCGGTTGAGCGAAGAAGACTTCGAGAAAATTTTAGAACAAGCCAAAGAACTGCAACGGATAGCCCCGCGTTAGCGCAAGTCTCCACCGCTTTACTTATTTTTTTCTTCCCCAATTAGCAATTAGCAATTACCCTGCTTTAACTCCAGCAAATGAAACTTGCTGGAATTGTAAAGTTTCATGTGCGATCGGCATTCTCTACCAGAGTCATCTGCAGAGTTGTGCATCCCACATTCAGCGCGGTAGTGAGTTAGACCGCCGTTAGGGTCCTCAGCGGTCTGGGAACTCACGTTTTTAGCGATAAAGCTCATTTTTTTTAGACGTATATTATATCAATATATAGCAATCCTAAATGATTATACTCGTTACCAGGAAGAGCCTGGTAACGCAGATCCGGAGGAAGAGCCTCCATAGTCGGGGCCGAGGCAGAGCCTCGCTTACATCGGTTCCCAGGCAGAGCTTGGAAGTTAACCAGTTATTGAAACTGATGCGAGGATTGCTATATAGCAATCCTCGCATCATTTGTAAAAATATGTAGGGGTAGTGCTACCCCTACTCCCCGTGCCTACCCCAGCCTGCATCGGGGCAACCGGGCGTGGGGAGAGCCCCTACAAGAATTACACGAATCATTTAGGATTGCTATATATCTAATTTAGATGAAATGATATTTTTTATTGCCCATCTGTAAAGTAAAGTTAAAAACCACTACAAATAGCTGTAAACCAAGTAATCTATTAGATAGAATTGCTAGCTGATTTTCTCAAAAAAATTTTTTTTTACAAATGCTAGTAAAAAAATCAGGCGCTTCAGCAGGGAGCATCTCATATTTGTAAAAACACTTCTTCTTCCTCCTGCCTTCTGCCTCCTGCCTCCTCCCTCCTGCCTCGCAGCAAGAGAGCCTCAAAAATCCAATTTCTAACTTAGGTGCTTTCATTGAGATGTTCCCCTTCAGCATCTTTAGTCAGCTATAATTATAACCCTCTCATAGTAAACACCTAGAGTAGCTATGCTGGTTCAAGCAAGTTACTTTCTAAAAAGTTTCAATAACTATTATAGATAGCTTTTCAATATATATTTCCTCAGTCTCATTTCACTAAATCCACAGAGATTTTCCCTCAACTCGTTACCCCAGGAGTAACACCAATCAATGTCACACACATCTCGCACCACTTTTCTGTCAAACCGTTCTCAAAAAAAGCTGTCACTTCGCCTGATCCTAGTGTTGCCATTCGTCGTGCAAATCTTTGCCGCCGTCGGGCTGACCGCTTGGGTCTCGGTACGCAACGGACAAGAAGCTGTCAATAATGTTGCGACTCAACTCCGCAGTGAAGTCTCCGAACGCATCAATCAGAAGCTTAACGAATATTTAGAGGCTCCCCACCTAGTCAATCAAATCAATCTTGAGGCTGTCCGCCTAGGTCAAATTGACGTTCAAGACTTGCCACGCCTAGAGCGCTACTTTGTGCAGCAGGTACAGTTATTTCCGACAGCAGGTTCCATTATGTTCGGTAGTCAAAAATATGATGGCTTTATTGGGGCATTAAAACCTAAAAAAGACACCTTGCAAATCATGGAAGCCGGCCAAGCCACAGGGGGAAGTATTCGATTTTATGATATGACTAAAGACGGAGAGCGTATAAGGCTCATTCAGGAAAAGCCCGACTTCAAGATAGAGGAACGACCCTGGTACGTGGCTGCCGTCCAAGCAGGCAAACCAGTGTGGGGCGAAATATTTTCCTATCACGCTTTCCCAGAAATGGTTTTGCCTGCTAGTGTTGCTCTCAATGATAGTAAAGGAGCAGTCATTGGGGTATTCGCCGATCATTTTTTTCTAACACAAATTAGTGACTTTCTCAAAAATATAAAAATCGGTCGTTCAGGGCAAACTTTTATCATCGAGCGCTCAGGACTCATCGTTGCCAGCTCTACCCTAGAGCAGCCATTTTTAGTTGAAAATGCGAAAGCTAAACGCATCAATGCAGCTAAAAGCACAGATCCCTTAATAAGCTCTGCTACGAAGCAATTACAACAGCAATTTGGCGACCTAAAAAAAATTACCAAGCGAGAACAGCTTGACTTCTGGATCGATGGCCAACGACAATTTCTACAAGCGCTTCCTTATAAAGACGATCGCGGTTTGGACTGGTTAATTGTAATCACAGTTCCCGAAGCTGACTTCATGGAGCAAATTAATGTTAACACCCAGACGACCATTTTTTTGTGTTTAGGAGCCTTGGGACTGGCTACGGTTTTAGGAATATTAACCGCACGCTGGATTACTAACCCGATTCTTCGCTTGAGTGAAGCTTCTAGGGCAATCGCTAGTGGAGATTTAGACCAAAATGTGCAAGTAAAAGGCGTAGAAGAACTAGAAGTTCTGGGTCAATCATTCAACCAAATGGCACAACAGTTGCGCGAATCCTTTGATGCGCTAGCCAAGACCAATTCCGAACTAGAAATCAGAGTACAAGAACGCACTGCTGAACTCACGGAAGCCAAACAAATCGCGGATACTGCCAACCAAGCTAAAAGTGAATTTTTAGCAAATATGAGTCACGAATTGAGAACACCACTCAATGGAATTTTAGGATACGCTCAAATCCTAGAACGCTCAAAAACGATGGCTCCCAAGGAACTCCAAGGCATCAGTATTATTCACCAGTGTGGCTCCCACCTGCTAACCCTGATCAATGACATCTTAGACCTCGCTAAAATTGAAGCCCAGAAACTGGAACTGTACGCGAAAGATTTTCATTTTCCTTCCTTTTTGCAGGGAGTCGCGGAAATCTGCCGCATCCGAGCCGAACAAAAAGGAATTGCTTTTGTTTATCAACCCAGTTCGGAAATTCCTGCTGGCATCTACGCTGACGAAAAACGCTTGCGACAGGTACTAATTAACTTACTGAGCAATGCAATTAAGTTTACAGACTCGGGACGAGTGACTTTTAAGATAGAATATCTGGAAAAGGGGACAGGTGCAAAGGTACAAAGCCATCAGCAAAAGCCAGCCTCACCAATTCACAAAATTCGGTTTCAAATAGAAGATACTGGCGTTGGTATGACGCCAGAACACTTAAAAAAAATATTTTTGCCTTTTGAACAGGTAGGAGAGAGCAAGCGTCAGGCGGAAGGAACCGGACTCGGTTTAACAATTAGCCAGAAAATTGTCGAAATGATGGGTAGTACCATTCAAGTAAAAAGTCAGTCACGAACAGGCAGTGTTTTTTGGCTAGATTTGGATTTACCGGAAGCGGCAGACTGGGCAAATACAGTCACGATTGCCAAGCAAAGAAAGCTAGTTGGGTACCAAGGTAGAAAACAGAAAGTTTTGGTTGTGGATGACAAATGGGAAAATCTCTCAGTCATTGTCAATCTCCTGGAACCCCTCGGATTTGAAGTAACCGAAGCTAAAAACGGTCAAGAAGGTTTAGAAAAAGTAGAAGAGTTTAAGTTCGATTTGATTATCACTGACTTAGTGATGCCAGTGTTAGATGGCTTTGAGATGATGCGCCGTATCCGAAATTTGTCAGACTATACAGACGTGGCAATCATTGCTTCATCTGCCAGTGTATTTGCTACCGACCAACATAAAAGTTTGGAGGGGGGAGCCAACGATTTTCTCGGTAAGCCTGTGCAGGCAGAAGAGCTATTTGAGATGTTGCAAAAGTATTTAAAACTTGAATGGATATATGAGGAACGAAAAAATGAAAAAATCAGCAATATTGCCTTTTCCTCTGAGCCTCAATCACTTTCTGAATCGAACTCTGTAGTGGCTCCCCCGCCCGGAGAAATGGAACTCCTACTTGAACTGGCGATGAGAGGCAACGTGAAAGGAATTGTGAAGCGCAGTGAACACTTAGAGAAATTGGATCAGAAATTTGTGTCTTTTGCTGTTGAGCTGCGCCAGTTAGCCCAAGGCTATCAGGTCAAAAAAATTAAAGAGTTTATTACATCCCACAGGATAGAAAAAGAATGAAGGCAGCAAATATTGAAACAAGTAGCATCTTAATCGTCGATGATAATCCTAGCAATCTAGACGTGCTTTCTGAAGCTTTAGCGGGTTTTGGATGGGAGATATTGGTAGCAACTGATGGCGAAACCGCCATCGAACAGGCTGAATATACTCAGCCTGATTTGATTCTTTTAGATGTGATGATGCCAGGAATTGACGGGTTTGAAACCTGCCATCGCCTGAAGGCAAGTCCGTTGACGAACGAAATTTCGGTAATTTTTATGACGGCTCTTTCTGACATAGGAGATAAAGTCAAAGGCTTTAATCTAGGGGCTGTGGATTACATTACTAAGCCTTTTGAACAAAATGAGGTATTAGCTCGCGTCAATCTCCATTTAAAACTGCGTTCTTTGACTAAAACTCTCGCCGATCAAAATCTGCTTCTCAAACGGGAAATTGAAGACAGGATCGCAGCCGAAGCAGCGTTACATCAGCTCGCGCAGGAGTTAGAAAAACGGGTGGAAGAACGAACCGCTGAACTTTCTCAAGCTTTGGATAATCTTAAAAAAGCTCAGGTGCAAATCGTTCAAAGTGAAAAGATGGCTTGTCTGGGTCAACTTGTAGCTGGGGTAGCTCACGAAATTAACAATCCAGTTAGTTTTATCTCCAATAATATCCCTATTGCCAAGGAATATATTGCCGATTTGATCGAGATAACTCGGCTTTGCCAGCACCACGTTAATTCGACATCAGAATTTGAGGAGAAGTCCCAAGAGATTGAGTTAGATTTTATTGTGGAAGATTTGCCAAAAATTATTGATTCAATGGCGGTCGGAACAGAGCGACTTTACAATCTTTCTATGTCACTGCGTAATTTCTCTCGGTTGGATATATCGGCACTAACGCCAGTGAATATTCACGATGGGCTAGATAGTACCCTGTTGATTTTAGGTCATCGATTGAAAGGTAAAGGCACTCGCCCAGCTATTAAGGTTATTAAAGAGTACGGCGAATTACCGCTGGTAGAGTGCTATCCTGGGCAAATCAATCAGGTGTTTATGAATGTATTAGCGAATGCAATTGATGCTTTAGAAGAGTCTACGAGCAGTTGTCCGCCCTGCGGGGAAAAGCAACAGAGCAATGACAACCCACAGATTCGTATCTGCACTGAAATGCTTCAGGGCGACAGAGTTTTGATTCGGATTGCTGATAATGGGGTTGGCATAACTCAGGAAGTAATGCAGCATTTATTCACGCCGATGTTTACTACTAAATCAGTAGGTAAAGGGACAGGTTTAGGTTTGTCTATTAGCCGTGAGATTGTAGAAGCAAAACATGGTGGTAAGCTGACTTGCATTTCCTCGCCCGAATGGGGGGTAGAGTTTGTTATTGAGCTTCCAATTCAGCATTAGTAATGGGGAGTTTTTAGGGTTAATTTTAGTTTGGCTGTTTGGTCAATATAGCTGGTAATTTGCCGATCGCCCATGTCTAATCTACCAATCACCATCACTGTCAAACTCTTGGCCCCCTATCAAGAAGCAGAGGGCTTGTCCGAACTGAAATTACAATTTACCCAAGAAACTCCCGTATCGCAAGTCCTAGAACGCCTGAGTGCCACTCCTCCCCCTGTTCTAGGGGCGATCGCACATCTTGCACCATTGTCAATAAGCTTTTTAGGAACAGGCTTTTCGGCCTGTTCCACAAAGAGTAGATTTTCTTGTGGAACAGGCCGAAAAGCCTGTTAAGCGAGAATGGTGCAACATCTCAGATCGATCGCACCCGCTTGGGTATCAACCAGGAATTTGCCACACGCGACACCCCACTCCAAAACTGTGATGAAGTCGTCCTTATTCCCCCTGTCAGCTCTCCCCTTCTGCCCTCGGACAGTCCGCCGATGGCGATCAGTTTGTCACCGGGCGGGCGATCGAGCTAAACTGAGAACTGAGGCCTCCCTTCGATCGGAAGAAGTCCTCAAACTTCTTGGAAGAAATTGTTTTACCTAGGAGTGGGTCAAGCCCACTTTTTTTGTTGCATTAGTCGCAGGAAAAGAGCTCAGGGCGTCTGACTTGCAAGTTGAGGACTGATTTAGTAGGGGTATCCCCCCGCTTGAGATCCCTGCTGGGATGTTGGGTAAGTCCCAAAGTTGAAGACGAAAGTCGCAGCCACCTAATCAAACCACCTCAAAACCAAGCAATCTCAACAACAAATTTTTCCTTGCCCGTGTCCGAGTTTAGGAGTTTTAACTTAAGTATTCGATATGACTCATCCCCTAATCCCACAAATCATTGACTTAGCTACCCCCGTTGCGGAAACACTGGGATTGGAAGTAGTGGGAGCAGTGTTTCACACCAACCAAAATCCTCCCGTCTTGCGGGTAGACATCCGCAACCTCCAACAAGACACTGGTTTAGCCGACTGCGAGCGCATGAGCACAGCCCTCGATGCCGAGTTAGAGGCAGCCGACATCATAGCCGATGCCTACGTGCTAGAGATTTCCAGTCCCGGAATATCCCGATTGCTCAGCAGCGATCGAGAATTCATTACCTTTAAAGGTTTCCCCGTGACAGCCAAAACCACCGAACCCGACTCGCGAATCAAAGAGTGGAAAGGACTACTCCTGGGCCGGGATGAAACAGCGGTTTATCTCAATCAAAAAGGGCGACAGGTTAAAATTCCCCGCCCTCAGATTGTCAAAGTTGAACTAGACGAAGGAAAGGAGATGTAAAGGGAAATTTTGAGTTTTGAGTTGTAGGGGCAGTGCCCCTGTGCCCGCCCGATTTGAGTTTTGCGATTGCCTCGCAGCAAGCTGAAAACGCTTGGCTGCGAGTTAATTTTTAACAATCACATCTGTAGCAGCGGGTTGAAGAGGAACAACAAATAAATTGTTACTGCACCTAGCTTCCCTAATCCTATCCAGTAACTCATCACTCCTCGTCATCACTTTTTCTGGAAATTTTTCCAGTACCAATTACCGATTACCAGTTACTTGTTACCACAGCAAAAAAGGAGAGTTTTATATGTCAATGGTTCCCCTGCCCGGACTAAAAGAAATGGTCGAAGGTATTAGCAAAGAACGCAATTTACCCAAACACGCCGTCCAAGCAGCCTTGCGAGAAGCTCTGCTCAAAGGATACGAACGCTACCGCCGTACCCAAAAACTCGACCACTTCAGCGAAGAATACTTCGACAACTTTGATGTAGAACTAGACGCAGAACAAGAAGGTTTCCGCGTTTTAGCCAACAAAACTATTGTCGAAGAAGTCATCAATCCCGATCACGAAATCTCACTTACGGAAGTGCAAGAAGTAGCCACGGAAGCTCAACCTGGGAGCATCGTGCTCGTAGACGTAACACCAAATCAAAAAGAATTTGGTCGCATGGCGGCGATCCAGACCAAACAAGTTCTCGCTCAAAAACTGCGCGACCAACAGCGCAAAATGATTCAAGAAGAGTTTAAAGATTTAGAAGAAACCGTTCTTCAAGCAAGAGTGCTCAGGTTTGAGAGGCAGTCGGTAATTTTAGCTGTCACCAGCAGCTTCGGTCAGCCAGAAGTAGATGCCGAACTCCCTAAGCGCGAACAGTTGCCCAACGACAATTATCGGGCCAACGCTACATTCAAGGTTTATCTCAAAAAAGTAGGCGAAGGCTCAACTCGTGGGCCGCAGTTACTTGTTTCTAGAGCCGACGCAGGTTTGGTGGTTTACCTGTTTGCTAACGAAGTACCAGAAATAGAAGACGGGGTGGTGAGAATTGTTGCCGTAGCCAGGGAGGCAAATCCGCCATCCCGGCACGTCGGCCCCCGGACTAAAATAGCAGTTGATACTCTCGATCGCGACGTAGACCCTGTAGGAGCCTGCATCGGAGCGCGGGGATCGCGGATTCAGGTAGTAGTCAACGAATTGCGGGGCGAAAAAATCGACGTGATCCGCTGGTCTCCAGACCCAGCAACTTATATTGCTAACGCTCTGAGTCCCGCTAGAGTAGATGAAGTACGTTTAGTTGCTCCAGAAGGCAGGAGAGCTCACATTTTGGTCGCTGAAGACCAACTGAGTCTTGCCATTGGCAAAGAAGGTCAGAACGTGCGTCTCGCAGCCCGCCTCACCGGTTGGAAAATCGATATCAAAGATATTGCTAAGTACGATCGCGCGGCCGAAGACAGCAAATTGGCTGCAGAAGCAACTAGGCTCGAAGAACTAGAAGGCGACTACGAGGAAGCAGGCGACTACGACGAGGAAACCGCAGAATTTGAGGAAGAGGAGGCAGCAGCTACGGAGGAAACCGAAGCCGCTGTCTAAAAACTGTGACATTTACCGAAGAAGAATTCAGAATTCAGAATCCAGAATGGGTTCCGTGCGACAGGATGGAGAATCGAGCTTTAAAGCCCCCGATTTTAATCGTGGAACACAAAAAATTTTTTCCGTAACCCTTACCCCTGACTTGGGGCATGGCGTATTTTGAATTCTGAATTCTGTCTTCTGACTCCTTGTCCTAAGATTTTCTATCTTCGCCAGACAAGGAGGAGTTGTCCCCTACTCCCCCTCTCACAAGAAATGAAACCGAACTACCGGTGCTGTGCAAGTTGTCGAAAAATAGCTCCTAAGGAAGCTTTTTGGCGAGTAGTCAGGCTCTATCCTTCTCATCAGGTACAATTAGATCGTGGCATGGGTCGTTCTGCTTACCTTTGTCGGGAAGCCGAATGCCTCAAAGCAGCTCAGAAAAAAAATCGACTTGGGCGATCGCTCAAAGCGCCTGTGTCTGACGAACTCTACCAAACACTTTGGCAGCGTTTAGCCACATCTGACTGTACATCTTACTCGGGCCTAGCCGGACGAAAAACCGACAATAGTTCGGCATCGACTGTATAAACCCTCTTGGCAGCCCTACCAGTAATTACCGGTAGCGCCAGCTATAAAACCCCAATCCGATCTGCCCACCAGTCTGGAAAGATTTGTGTCAGATTAGATAAGGGTAGGGTACTAGCAGAGGTATCCTCAAGGTGGAAAGGCAAACTTTGAAGCTTGAGAGAGTGGGTTTTGCCAAAACTCAGACTTCGGAGTTCCAAGTTCCCAAACAGACTTGAGAATTCTTCAACCGCAGACTTCAGCGAGTTGCATCTTTTAGATAAAATTGCTGAGCGAGTACCAAAACCCCGATTCCTGACACTGAATCAATCACACCGAATGATGTCGTCATTAGCACAAAAAATCACAATGTAAAAACTGGTTGGCACAAAAGAGGGCAGAGTGGATGAACAACGGCAAAGTAAGAATTTACGAATTATCACGGGAACTAAATTTGGATAATAAAGACATCTTGGCAGTTTGCGAGCGGCTCAATATTTCAGTCAAGAGCCACAGCAGCACAATTACAGAATCCGAAGCAGAGCGCATTCGCAAAACGGCGGAAAAATACGTAGCCAGTAGCCACTCTTCCCCCGGCAAGCCAGCTCCACCCGAAAGAGCAGCCGCGCCATCGAGAGAATCTGGCCCTCACCCTAACGACCAACAAAAAAAGCAGCAAATTTTAGAAATACGCAGTCCAAAAGTACGGCCGGCTGGTGCCTCCTCCCAGCCTGCAGGCAACGAGGAGAACAAAAACCAGCCGGCGGCAACCGTGGCAACTCCTCCCAAGTCGCCTGCTGCTCAACAACTCCAGCCTCCAGCTAAACCAAATATCAATCGACCTGTACTGTCGAAGCCAAATGTCGCTGTGTCGGCGGCTCCGTCAGAAAGAGTGTCGGAAAATGTAGGTGCGATCGCCCCGGAAACCACCGCCCAGGCTCAGGCACCGGCGGCACCTCAACCGCCGTCGTCCAAGGCTCCAGAACGCACCCAGCAACCGCCGATGGCCCCTCCTGCGCCCTCGGCAAAACTCACGTCGCCGCCCGTCAGAGGGGCGTCCGAGTCGGCTAGCCGTACCCCACAAAATCTGGGGAACAAGCCGGTACTCAAACTGGCAAAAACCGAGCAAGAGCAATCAGGACAGTCAGAAACTCTGGAAGCGCCGGCTAAACCGAGCCGCCCCAGCAGACCTGCACCGGGAGGTACCGAATCTCGCGACGCGCGCATACCGCGCCGGGAAGGCCCTGGTGGCCCAGTCAAAACTCCACTGGCCGATCGACCCCAGCCCGGTGGGCCGCGCCGGAGCCTGGCCCCCGCAACGTCAGCTACCGGGCTGCGTAGCCGGGGCGGTGGCACCGGAGCGCTAGGGGATGACACTGATGACAATGAAGAAGATAATACGCCGTTGCTGGAGATTCCTCTCCTCGAAAGGCCCTCCCTCCCTCGTCCTGCCAAAAAGACATCGGTCATTTGGGAAGAAGATGATGACGAAAACTCAGATGCTGCCAAAGCTGCCAAAGCTGTTAAGGCAAAACGTTCTCGCCTCAAACCCATAGACGAGGATGACGATGACTTAGAAAACGGCTTGGATCTCCCAGCACCAGTCACGGTCAGCCTGTCCCTAGCCCGCCCAGCGAAAGCGAAGGGACAAGCAGCACCCAAGTCAACACCAACTCCGGGCGCACCCGGAAGCAGCGGAAAAAATAAGAGACCAGGCCCTTCTCACGATAAAAGTTCTTCAGGTTCGAGCGGGGGACGCGGCAACCGGGGCAAAACAGCCGAAGCTAAGGTAGAACGTCCAGAAAAGCTGCTGCTGAGCAGGCCGATGACCGTTCAAGAACTAGCAGTTACTCTGGCTGTTCCCGAAACCGAAATTATTAAGCGGCTTTTCTCTAAAGGAATTGCGGTAAATATTACCGAAACCCTGGACATTCCAGCGGTGAGGATGGTAGCCGAAGAAATGGGCGTAGAGGTGGAAACCCCAGAAAAAGTAGCCCCAGCTATCAAAGTGATCGAGATGCTGGACGAAGCGGATTTGGAATACCTCGAACGCCGTCCCCCAGTAGTAACGATTATGGGTCACGTGGATCACGGTAAAACTACCTTGCTCGACTCGATCCGCAAAACCAAGGTGGCTCAGGGAGAAGCTGGGGGCATTACCCAGCACATCGGTGCTTACCACGTGGATGTGGTACACGAAGGCAAGAGCCAGCAGGTGGTATTTTTGGATACGCCCGGTCACGAAGCCTTTACAGCGATGCGGGCTCGGGGAACACGGGTTACGGACATCGCCATCTTGGTGGTGGCGGCGGACGACGGCGTGCGACCCCAGACAATTGAAGCGATCAGCCACGCGAAAGCTGCGAAAGTGCCAATTGTCGTGGCTATCAATAAAGTTGACAAGGAGGGTGCTCAGCCGGAACGGGTGAAGCAAGAGCTTACTGAGTACGGCTTGGTGGCAGATGACTGGGGGGGCGATATCACGATGGTTCCAGTCAGCGCGATCCGAGGCGAAAACCTGGATACGCTGTTGGAAATGATTCTGACAGTCGCGGAAATGGAAGACCTCAACGCCAACCCGCACCGACCGGCTAAGGGTACTGTGATTGAAGCTCACCTCGACAAGGCAAGGGGGCCTGTGGCAACTCTGCTGGTTCAGAACGGCACTCTGCGAGTGGGCGATATTGTGGTCGCAGGCTCGGCTTTGGGCAAGGTGCGGGCAATGATCGATGACCGGGGCGATCGCGTAGAACACGCAACTCCATCCTTCGCGGTGGAAGTGCTAGGGCTGCGGGAAGTTCCTCGCGCCGGAGACGAGTTTGATGTCTTCGCAAACGAAAAAGAAGCTGCGGCGATCGCAAGCGGAAGAGCTACCTCCAGACGAGATTCACGCCTGCTGCAAGGCGGCCGGATCAGCCTCAGCGGCTTCTCTCAACAAGCTAAGGAAGGCGTTCTCAAGGAACTCAACTTGATCTTGAAGGCAGATGTCCAAGGCTCCCTCGAAGCAATTGTCGGCGCTCTGACTCAACTTCCTCAAAAAGAAGTTCAACTCCGACTGCTGCTATCTGCTCCTGGGGAAATTACAGAAACGGATATTGACCTCGCAGCAGCCAGTAATGCTGTAATTATCGGGTTCAATACTACTCTGGCCACCGACGCTCGCCTCGCGGCTGACCAAGCTGGCGTAGACGTGCGGGAATACAGCATCATCTACAACCTCTTGGATGACATTCAAGGGGCGATGGAAGGCCTGCTGGAACCCGAATTGGTGGAAGAACCTTTGGGAAGCGTCGAAGTGCGCGCTGTCTTTGCGATCGGTCGCGGGGCTGTGGCTGGATGTATGGTACTCTCTGGCAAAGTCATCCGTAACTGTAAGGTGCGGGTGCGCCGGGGCAACAATGTCGTTTACGAAGGTGTCCTCGACTCCCTAAAACGGATGAAGGAAGATGCCAAGGAAGTCAATGCTGGCTTTGAATGCGGCATTTCCTTGAGCGGGTTTAGCGACTGGGCGGATGGCGATATTATTGAAGCCTACCGGATGGTTACTAAACGCCGGACTCTCTCTCAATAGTTTTGAGTGGTGAGTGTTGAGAGGGAAGAGAATTTTTGAGCGATCGCAACTAAAT
Organism: Microcoleus sp. Z1_B2; assembly: GCF_036700325.1. Classification (NCBI taxonomy): domain Bacteria; kingdom Bacillati; phylum Cyanobacteriota; class Cyanophyceae; order Oscillatoriales; family Microcoleaceae; genus Microcoleus; species Microcoleus sp. Z1_B2. The sequence goes on along the minus strand of NZ_JAUBOQ010000006.1, from coordinate 153,318 downwards.
TGCCGATCGCTCGCAACTCTTCTCTTCACTCAATACTCCTAAAGTCATCACTCGCAACTTTTGTTTTTAACTTATAGCAGAAGCAAGAATCCAGAAGGCAGAAGGTTTTAGTTATCGAGGAGAGAAGGAAGAAGTAAGAAAAGCAAATATATCCACAATTAACAACGTCCTCATCGTCTTGGCTGTTGCTAAAAATTCAAAATTTCAAACTCCAATAAGACTTACGCACCGCAATCGAGTTTCCTCCCAAAATGCTTGGTGTTACTTCTAGAGATGTACTCTTTGCACCAGGTTTATTGCTTAAGAATGCGTCCCCGACTATCAAAACTCAAAATTCAAAACTCATAACTCATAATTATTTTTTAAAGTGCGTTCTTTTTGGTCAGATCCTTTCTTGTGGATTCATCTTTCTGGGGCGGCTGCACTGCCGATATTCCTAGGAGTGTGCTTGCTGGGACTCGCAGTGGGTTCTCCCCTGCTCCCTGTCTGGTTAGAAATATTTTTAGTGGCTGTAGCCGGTATTGTTCCTGTGCTGTGGATGCAGTGGTTCCGCCCTTTTTACATTTTTAGTATTTTAGTTGTGGCGGTGAAACCGCAGAATTTAACTTCGGTGCAGCAGCGGCTTCTGACTCGATTTAAAACTAAGTTAAATCAAGGAATCGCTCTTTTTGTAGCTGTTTTGCTGGCAGTAATTTTGTGGCAACTCTACCGATTGGCTCCCCTCGCGGCAACGGTTGCTCCCTTTCCTCCTTCCTGGCGGTGGGCTGGATTGTTGTTGGCAGTTGCTGCTTTTTTAGCTAGCAATTTGTTTTTGCAGGTGTCTGCTAGTGTCATGGCGGTTTTGCTGACGCCGGAATCAGAATTTGCAGCGACACAGCCTCATGTTTTAGAAAAAATTCGGCAGGATTTTACGATCGCGCCTTGGCAAGTCGATCGACTTTTGCCGGCTTTGGCAGCCGAGACAACTGCCGCTGTGGCTGCAGCGGCAGAGTCAATTGGTTCAGCATCCACAAGAGGGAATTCGTCAGTCGGCAGTATTGTCAACCCAAAACCTGCTGACTCCAACGGCGTTACATCTCTACCCGAAGAGTCGATCGAAAAAAAGTGAAATAAAAAATTAATAAGGGGACAATTGTAGTTTAAGCTACTTTAATTTGTACAGATGTATGCTGTGAAGAAAATAGGTAACACCCCTCTTGTGATAGAGATTATTAATAGTCTTAATATTTAATTTTTAATCGCAGGTTGTGGATATTTTAGGTTGGCTCTTTGGAGAGAAGAATCTATAATAGAGAGTGTCAAGGTCAGCTTTCAATCCTTACAGGGGATTAAAACAGAGGTATAACAATATGGCGAATTATCTACCGATCGCACAAGAACCTCAAGCCGCCGAGCCGATCGAGCTGTGCGAAGATTCTGAAATCTGGGGCAGTCTCAAATCCGCGATCGGCGCAAGTTCAGGATTTCAACGCTGGCAGCTAGAACTCAATTTTGAGCGTCAGCACCAAAATGCCACCCTCGATCAGCAGGTTCGTTCCTATCTGCGAGAAACTTTAGAAACTTTGGCTTATTGAGCGCCGTAAAACCAAATATTGTCACGATTTGTGAACTTTATAGCCCAATTCTGCTGGCATCCCCTCCAATATGCTAACTGAGTACCGATAGTGAGTGTCGAGAGTGAGTGTCGATCGCAACTTCGGAGATCAAATTGCAGGGGACAGTATTTCTCCTTACTTAGTCGGGATTAATTCCCGCATTCTACTTGCAACACACTCTCAGATACATCAAGAGAAAATTAGCCTGAAACCCCCAATACAAAGCGACTGCGGCCGCTATCTATTGACCTGGCTGTTGCCGAAACTCTTTATAATAAGACTGAAGCAAAATAAAATTAATAGTGCGGTTGTGGCGGTACCTCAAACCGTCCCGATCAACCTACTTACACATCTTTTGCATCGTAAGTCCTATTAAATACTTTACAACCAGAGTTGAGGAAAATGCGCTTAGTCATAGTTCAGTATGCCGGCGATTACGCAGAAGCCTTTGATCGTTTAGCCAAAGGTGGAAGCGAAACATACTACGCTCAAAAATATTCTGTTGATGCCGTCACCGAGATGGCAAAACGAGCTGAGTCAGTAACGGTTATTTGCTGCATGACACCCGAATTTAACGATCGGGTTCTAGAAAACGGCGTGCGGGCGATCGGTTGCGGATTTAATTACAAAATTGATACCCAAAAATTGATCGAGTTAATTGCCCAGCAAAAGCCGACTCATTTAGTCATGCGGACGACTTTTCCAGACATTTTTAAGTGGGCAATAAAAAACAAAATTAAAACCATCGCTGTATTTGCAGAATCTATTGCGACAACAACTTGGCGCAATAAATACCGCAACTATTTCCTGTCCCAATTGTTGAATAACAAGCAAATAGAATGGGTTGGAACTTACGGCATTACGTCATCTTTATTGTTCCAACAAATAGGAGTAAAAGCTGATAAAATAATTCCCTGGGACTTTCTCTTAGAGACCAATCCCGGCTCTTTGTCGCCGAAAACAATCCCTGCGGACATCAAAAAAATTCAACTTTTTTACGCTGGTTCGTTAATACAAAGTAAGGGCGTGGGTGATATATTGAGAGCCGTAGCAAAGTTAAGAGAACGGAATAATATATCAGTTCACTTAAAAATGGCAGGTAAAGGTGAAGAGGAGTTTTTTGCCCAGCGAGTCGAAGAGTTACAAATTAAAGATTGTGTAGATTTTCTGGGAATCGTGCCAACTCAGAGTTTAGAACCTTTAATGAGAGAATCCGATCTCGTGTTAGTTACTAGCAGGCACGAGTATCCCGAAGGTTTTCCCCTGACTATTCAGCACGCTTTACGGACTAGAACACCGATAGTAGCTTCAGATCACCCGATGTTTAAAACCCACTTAAAACACGGTATTAATTCGATGATTTTTGAAGCGGGGAACTCTCTGGCTTTAGCAGAATGTATCGAAAAAGTTATTTCGGATTCAGCGCTTTACCACAATCTTTCTGTCGCTTCTCACTCAACCTGGCAGGAGTTGCGTCTGCCTGTCAAATGGGCGGACTTGATCGATCGCTGGCTGGATGATTCTCCTGAAAGCAAACAGTGGTTATTTGAACAACGACTAGCTTCTGCAGCCTATAGCGCGTCGCGTGAGAACCCCGGTATTTCAAGCTCTTGATGAAACGCAGTTGTAGTCTTTAGGCTACCAGTGTTGCGGAGTATTTATTTCTCTGTTCTTCAATATATTTTCGGACGGTTTCAGTTGAGACATTGCCAACACTACCGACAAAATAACTAGGAGTCCACAAGGTAGGCAATTTTCACTATTCAGGAAACTCTTTTCTTAAGTAACTGGAAGCCCTGCCTTTGACTCTTTGCAGGACAAAGCTAGCGACATCAGTCGGGTTAACGTTAACCAATAAATGTACATCCCACATTTTGCAGGTATTTAAATAGAATTGATGGTTATAAATTTAAAAAATTCCAGCCTGAAGTGATTGATCCGTAATCACTTCAGGCTTTTTTGAGTTACAATGAACGAATTAGGGCTTGCTGAATAATCGATCGCAAACTAAGAACAGGAGCTCACGATATATTCAAGCAGAGTTAAAGATGAGTTTTTCCTTCGTCAATGTGAGCAAGTTATAAACGCAGATTATATTAGAGCCAAAAATGGGCATTGTTTTCCACGAACGGCATAAAAACACAAAAAAAACCCATCTTAACCAGGTAGAAAGGTTCATGACTAAAAAAGTGATAGCAATAGCTGTCTGTGAAGTATTATCAAGTTTTGCCATGATGAGATCGAGACTAAATCTGCGTTTACGCAAGCCCCAAATTTTCCCTCAATTGCCTGACGAATCCTCTCATCTTCTAAGGCTTGCTTCTTTTTTTCTTTACTCACAGTTGCTGGGGGTCTTCCCAAGGGTGGCCCACTGATTCTAATTCCTTTTTCTTTGCACCATGCTCGGTTTTCCCGATTTCGGTAAATGCGATCCTCTTCGAGGGCTTCGCTAACGGCATGGACTGATTCACCGATAGTATCCTGTGTAATTTTTAAAGGCTTCAAATGAGTGCTTTTAAGTCTCCTGATTCGTTAAAATTATCCCAGCTCATCCGGTATAAAAATACATATCCTTCACTGCAACTCGCTGATAGTTTTGCTCCAAACTCTACAGGTTTCCCTGCTTTTCCTCTGACAATGGGACGGATGTGCGGTTGGCTTAAACTTACCCCAACTGTCCGATATACTCTGTTTTTTATTTTCAAATAACCAGAGTTGTTGCCGATAGACTTCTGTGACAACTAGCAAGGTTTTATATTGCTTTTTGGTCATACTTTGTAGGGTGGCACCTGATTCAATTAGCTGTTCAATATGAGCGAGGTTTCTTTTAATATATTGCCGTTATTTTTTCAAGGCTGGGATTTTTTTGTTTCGTAATGGTCGTGGTTGTTTGGCTACTGCTAAGTAGTCTTTTCAGGCTATTTTTCGGTAGGTTCTGGGTTTTTTATTAATTTTTACTTTGAGGGACTTATAAAGAATGTCGATGATTTTTTCTGTGTGAATTCTTGCCTTGTTTAATAGTCCTAAGTCGGTGGGGTAGCTAATGTCTGCTGGGGCACAGGTGGCATCTATGATTAATTTTCCTTGATTGGTTGATTCATTTTTTGCGTCTGATTCAAATTTCGACCAAGGAATTAGTTGGGCCATTTTTACCCAACGGTTATCTTCTGATAATCTTCCTTCAAAGGGGAGTTCTTGCGTCGGATGGGGGGCTTGGGGCAAGCTCAGCTTTTTTATACACGATCGCAGGTGGTGATGCACGGCTTTTGACCTATTCTACCTGTTGATCGCTGCGACTTTACTCTCGATCGCGCGATCAAATAACCCAGGCCACGTAACACGCGGGCGATATATTCAGCAACCCCTAAGTATTTCTGTCTAGTTAAACAGCGGGATGCTCCCACTTGGTTTGGTACTTTAGTAGGGTTGAGCTTTTTAGGCATTGGCGCAGCAAAATGCAAAATTAAGGATCGCAAATTAAATAATTTACACTATTGAAAGTGGGATGGGCGTCCCGCCCGTCCTTTATGCACGGGCGGGACGCCCATGCCACAAGAACAATAAAGATTGTAAGTTATTTAATTCTCATTCCTAAGCGCAAGATTTCCTAAGTTAGGTAGGGTGTGCATTAAGTACCTTACGAATAGCTGTTATGCACACCTTACGAATAGCCGCAGTGCCTCACAATTTGCTAACAGTAGAGTAAATTATGGATAGATAAAATGTGCCCAAACATTCCCATCTGGCCCAGCAACTTGATTGACATAACTGTAGGGATACATCAACTTTCTCCCCTCAGTATCGCTGTAACCAGTGAGTGCATCTCCCCAAGGATCTTGCACGATATAACCCTGAGAATTGTAGCCAATGACAGTAAGAATGTGACCGGCAGCAGTAAAATCTCCTGCTAAAACTACTGGCCGCCGATTTAGCAATTCCGATCGCACCTCGGCCCATTTGCGAGTCGTACTAAAACTCGTCTTAAACCCGTAGGCCTGAATCAGCGCCGAAAGCACGCTGTGATCCGTTTGAGATCCCTGGCCGGCATAGTCGAAACACCACTGCAACAACTCATCCTCCAACTGTCCGCCCCACTTAGAACGAAGGCCGTAATAATAAAGCACCATGGCGATCGAAGTTACGTTGCAAGTAGACCAGTCAAAACGCGGATTGTCTCGCTGCGAAAAATACGGCACGTTCAATTCCACATTGTTCGGAACCGGATCGAAAATTTTATCTCCCCGCTTGAACTGAACAAAACTAGGAAAAACATAACCTGTATTGCCCAAATTCGGCAGTTCTTCAGTCAGAGAAACTTTCAGGTGAGATCCTTCCGCACCGTAGCTGTTCACGCCGTAAACTCGACCTAAAGGCAGCGTAGTTTTCTCGGTACTGCTCAGGCTAGAAGAATCTACCGGCCGTTTTTTAAAGACAGTTGCTTGCAGGATTGTCATCGTCAAAGCATCCGCGTCAAAGGGAACTTCTTTGCCGTCTTTTTTAATTTTAACGTCCTGCCAATAAATAAATCCGATATTGCCGAAACCGGGAATAGATTGGGCGAGAGTTACTCGGAAATGCCCCAAAATGCAGGCATAACCAGTAATGGCATAGGTGCTGCCTAAAAGTAGGTCAGCAATTTGATCGGCAGGCAGTTTCGATGAATCTTCGGGTTTAGCTTTAATCTGAGTTGTTTGAGTTACCAAAAGTTGAGCGCCCCCGTTGCTATTGGGTACGTCAGCCAGGTCAAATCTTAGGATTTGAGTACCTTTTGCCAACTGAACGTCGGGTTCATAAAAATAGCCAAAAGTGCCGATCGGCCAAATTGCTGAATCCAGAACCACCTTGAGATGCCCGTCAATAAATCCGTATTTGCTAACGGCCAACGTCTGGCCTGCTTTGACAACAACTTTTTGCTGATTGTTGAGCCTGGAAGAATCAAGAGGAACTACCTTAAACAAAGTGTCAGAAACTATCTTTAAGGTCAAACCTCGTCCGACAGTTAGCGGATCGGAAGTTACGGCAATGTAAATTATTTGGCTGCCAGTAACGTTGCCTTTGCTGTCAGTTGCCCGCAACCTGAGCCACCGAGCTCCAGCTACGCTAAATCCTTTAGACAAATTAACTTGCCAAGTGCTAGTCTCTTGGTTTAGAGTGACGGTTAGGGGAAATTTATCCTCAGCTATCACGTCAATTTTTGCTGCTTGTTGCCGGTCAAAAGTACCCCGAAGGACGATCGGCTGATTTACTAAAACTTCTGACGGCCCTTGATAAGTTAAATTCACAGCGGGATTAAAAGATTTGCCACCGCGGCTGAATTGCACAAAATCGGGATAAATGAAGCCTGTATTGCCAAATTGTGGCAAATTCTCGGTCAGCGAGACTTTAATGTGGCTTTGTTCGATCAAGAATCCGGCAATTCCGTAAATCATTCCCGCCGGCAAGGTAATTTTTTCTTGGGGTGGCAGGCTAGCGGCATTTATCGGCCGCTTTTTAAACACAGTTGTTTTGATGATTGTCATCGTAACTGCATTTCTATCATACTCAATTCCCCTCCCGTCTCGCAAAATTTGGACGTGCAGCCAGTACAGAAATCCCGAAGTTCCTAAGTTAGGAACTGCCCGAGCAAAAGCGACTCTGAAATGGTTTTCCACGCAAGCGTAGCCGAGAAGATTGAAAGTTTCTCCTGGGTTAAATAGTAATTTCTGAGTTGGGCCTAAAGTTCCAGAATCTGCGGGGGTGAACTTTAACCAGGTCTTTTTGATCACCCACAGTAACTGCATTCCAGGAGGCGGGGTCGGCAACTCGGCGCGATCGAATATGAGAATTTTTGCGCCTTTGGTTATGAGTACGTGTTTTTCGTAGAAAAAGCCGGTTTTTCCCACCGGATAAATTGGATTATTTAGTTGAACATTCAGATGTCCGTCTTCTAATTCGTAGTCGCTAACTGGATAAATTTTCCCTGCTGGTATGTCCGCTTTTTGCAGCTCGTTGAGATTGCTGGCGGGCAGTGTTCCGGCTTTGAATTTGGTATCTGTGAGAGTAATTAACGTGAAAATTTGAGCGGGTGCCCCAGAAGCAGGATTAACTTTGATGTTAATTGTTTGTTGGCCGATAACTTTGCCAGTCTTATCAGTTGCCCTCACCTGCACTGTGCGAGTTCCTGCGCTATCGAATCCTTTTTCTAAACTGATGTTCCAAATGCCTCTAGAGAGATTTCTCCCGACATTCAGGGCATTTGAGCCTTCTAATGCTGAAATCGCTGCCACTAGATTTGTGTCAAAAGTGCCAAGTAACACAGCGGCTCTATTGACCTCAATTTCTCGCGGGCCTAAGTAACTCAAAATAATGTTGTTGGTTGTCATTATATATCCCTCTACCTACTTAGTTATTCAGCTAAAGCAAGGATAACTTCTGATTTTATCAGAAGATTGGGTTTAAAACCCCGTCCTTTGAGGACGGCTTTTTCCATTTTTAAGTAAAATAACACATCCATCTAAACAAATGAATATGGTACAATAAGCAGATCAGACAAGATTTAAAAACCTACCCCCGGACTGGGGGAAAGTCTACGCCCAAAACATTCACAGAGGAGATATGACTACACACCTATGTGCTTTTCGTGGTCAGCCTGGGAACCCTATTACTAGGGATATTAAGATCGAAATGTCTTAAGAATCCTCGTGCCTTCAGGGCGAGGAGTGTCAACAAACACAATGACTCGAACCAGGACAAAATCGCCCCTAGATTCAGCCTACGGGCGGTTAATGCCTTTTCCAGCATAAGTTTTTAACTATTGGCGGGAGTTGCGCCACAAATCTAACTTTAGACGTACCATAAGCACCTTAACCGAATATATGCCTGGTTGAGCTGATTTGTGGTGCAAGTTTTGAGGGAAGGAATTTAATTCGAGTCGGTTGTTTCCCCCTGTACCCTTGACCCCTCACTTGCTGAGTCAATCGATTGCGCGATTTTAGATTTTAGATTTTAGATTTTAGAATTGAAGCATTGACTTGCGCGAGATGAATGCGGGGGCTTGTATCCTGGATGCTTTCGGTCAATCGATTGCGCGATTTTAGATTTTAGATTTTAGATTTTAGATTTGAAGGATTGACTTGCGCGAGATGAATCCGGGGGCTTGTATCCTGGATGCTTTCGGTCAGGACTTACGAAAAAAACCCGGTTCCTAGGAGAATATTGCTTATAGCAACGAGGCATCTAGGAAGAAACCGGGTTTTTAGCCGTTTGGTGCGTGCAGGAAGGTTAGCGCGATCGGCTAAACTTCGGCTAAACTTCGACTAAACTATGGTGACGAGAATATCTTGAGCGTGAGTGTCAACTTTCATGGTTTCGCCCTCATAAACTTGAATGATTTTGCCGGTACCGTCGATGACGAAAGTAACGCGCTTGGCATAATCGCCTTTCTCGACATCGTAAGCTTTGGTAATCGTGCCATCAACATCTGCTAAAAGCTGGAAAGGCAAACCGTATTTCTCTGTGAACTTTTGGTGCGATTCCTCGTTGTCGCGGCTGACACCGAGAACTACTATATCTTTGCCCTTGTATTCTTCATGGGCTGCTTTGAAGCTTTGGGCTTGTCTGGTGCAGCCGGGGGTGTCATCTTTGGGGTAGAAATACAAGATTACGGTTTTACCTGCGAATTGGGACAGGGAGACGGTGTTGCCGTTGGTGTCTTTGGCGGTAAACTGAGGGGCAGCGCACCCAACTGGTAATGTCATAGTTTTGTTTTTCTTGGGATTTACCAACCTATTTTAGTTGATTTTGTGCTACTACCGTCAATGTTTTGAATGCGAGGTTCGGGATTGAGTTCATCCCAAGGAAAATTTGCGCTTGGAAATAGTTCGATTGGGCGATTTTCTGCGTTGACTTGCGGGCGATCGCGTGTTAGATTATCCGTGTGTTTTCCTGATTTGCCGACTCGCTGAAAATTAATTTAGCAAATAATATATGATTGATTTCTACACTGTGATTATCAGAAAAAGTGCTGATTATTGGGTTTCTTTGTGTTTGGAAAATGGCTTGGTGGGACAAGGCAATACTCCAGAACAATCTATTGATAAACTCAAACAAGCTATTGAGTCATTTTCCGAAGTCTATGAATCCGAGTCTGATGTTTATCTCAGCCCTCTTTCTATTAATGAGTTACACGAGTTTCTAACTTTAGAAGATGCCGAAGCCTCAGACACTTATGAACTAAGAAAAGTTTATGCCTAAAAACCTTCCATCTTTAAAACCTAAAGCATTAATTAAGATTTTAGAAGAAAACGGATGTCAGTTTTACCGAGAGGGGAAAGGGGATCACCGTTTGTATATGCGTGAAATTGAAGACCGAAAAAGGATTGTTCCGATTGATATGGGTGCTGGGGAAATGTCACCAGCTTATGTGTTGCGGATTTTCAGGCAATTTGGGTTTACCGATCCAGAAATTGAGGGGATGATTAGTTAAGTCCGCATTAATATGCTCCCTGGTTGGCTGTTTCAACATTGGGAGTAGCCGTCTTTGCGACTCAGAAAAGCGATCGCCTAAAATGGCTTTTACAGCCAAACTCGTCTAGCCTGTCCTAAAATAGAAGACACATCCTATATTAATTCCCTACCATGTCGATCGCCGTCATTAAAGAACATATCGAAATCACCCCAGGAATCTGTGGGAGAAAACCCCGTATCGCCGGACATCGCATCCGAGTTCAGGATATAGTTGTTTGGCACGAACAAATGGGAATGTCACCAGACGAAATTTTGTATCACTATCCGAGTATTACTTTATCTGATATCTATGCAGCTTTAGCCTATTATCACGATCGTCGAGATGAAATTCGCTCTGCAATCGAAGCAGATGCAGAATTTGCCAGCCAATTGAAAGCTCAAAACCCATCGCTCTTGCAACAAAAATTAAAAAATCGTCTGTAATTAATTCACTGGGATTTTATACAACAGGTGGCAAACAGGGAGCGACAACAGGTAATCCCTCAGTTTCTCGCTGTGCAACTTCAAAGTTTAATTCTAATAGAAACTTTAAGGGGTCTTGGTTTGTTTTGATATCGTAGGCTTTGCAAACGAGTTGGTCTAATTGGGCGTGGAGTTTGGCGAGTTGGCTGGCAGGTTCATTAAAAAACTCGTTGTATAATTGGGTAATACCACACTGTTTGCGCTCCATATACTCTGTACGATAGTTATGGAGAACCTGCATAGCTGCTCGAATTTCAGTTTTGGTTTTTTCTGGGCAATTTTGGGGAAAGGGAAAGGTTTCAAAACAGGTGTTGTGAGTGTAAGAAATATCGGCTTTAAGTGTTGATTTTTGTGCGTGCATCCAAATCTGATGAGTGCTAGATGTGAGTATTCCCAAAATATAAAAGTCGTCGCAGGTAACAACTCGCGTTCTAGCATTAGGTAGCCATTCAATAGGACAAGGAAGAAAAATTGCCCATTTCGATGTCTGAGTAACTGCAAAGTATTGAGAAACCGATTTTAGGGCTTGACGCATTGCGGGTCTTCGTTCTCCAAATTGCCACCAGTATTTTTGATAAACCTTTCTACGATTCAAATCTCTTTCTGGTTTCACTCTCATTTTAACCCATTGAAAAGGCTGGACATATTCACTTGCCTCTTCAATGCTCATGTCATTAAAGTCGATAATCAAATTTTTTAGACCTCTGTAGGGGTTGTTGGCTACGAGGTCATTACCTTCTAGAAAAGGACGAATTACTTCCCGATTTTTGGGATTGACTTTATTCCATGCTTCTGCTTGCTCCAATGACACAATAAAGCCCGTACCTACAGGAGTTATACCTGCAAAACATCGATTCAAATTTGTCTTCAGTCGCACTGCTTGGGTAACATCAACTTCAGCTTTTAGAGAAGAGTTAATGTTTGAGACAATTGTGTGATCGATACGGTAGGTTAATTCTTGAGCATCAGAGGTTTTGAGCCAGTTGATAATGCTAATATGTACTTTAGCTTCACCAGACCAAGGTTGTGTGGAGATGGCATCGTAAATGCAGCCGCCATTTTGGGCAATGTAATCTAGGGCAGCTTTACGACTTTTACCCTGAGAAATGGAATTGGTGGCGACTAAACCAGCGCGGCAATTTTCTCCTAAATGTTGATGGGCAAGACGGAACCAATAGGTGCAAAAATCCACAGAATCTTTTACTTCAGGAAATTTAGCAAAGATGCGATCGATATATTCATCACCCAAAACCAAGCGCATCTGCTTACCACCCAAAAAGGGAGGATTGCCAATAATTACATTAACTTGTTCCCACTCGCAAAACAGAGCATCATCACAGCGGATATTGCGATCGAGATTATCGAGCGGCAATGCTTGCTCTAGTTCCAATGCCAGGTTCAACTGTACCGTATTGAGCAACTGGTTTTCTTCATCTAAGGCTAACTTTTTGGCAAGCATCAGCGTCACTTTTGCCAATTCCACGGCAAAGGGTTTGATGTCAATGCCGTAAAACTGGCTTGTCTTCACCAGCGACATCGTACCTATCGCATTAGCAGCACGAGAGAAATTTTCATGAATTTTAGTTAGCAGTTGTGCCTCTAGTCGCTTCAGTTCCCGATAAGCAACATAGAGAAAATTACCGCTGCCGCAAGCTGGATCGAGAACTTTGAAATCAAGTAATTCTTGCCGCAGTGCCAACAAATCTTTGAGCGTCTTCGCAGCTTCAATCCGTTCTCGCCACGGGCGGATAATCGTAGGCAAAACCACTTTTTGAATGTCTGCCTCGCTGGTATAATGAGCACCCAAGGCATGACGTTCCTCTTTGCCCATACTGGACTCAAACAACGCACCAAAAATCGCAGGTTCTACCTTTGACCACCGTTCCTTTGCTGCCTCCAATAGCAGATCGATTTCGCTGCGAGTCAGGGCGATGGGTTCAACAACTGAGAAGATACCGCCATTAAAATAGGATACATCTCGATAGCGGCTGTCTTTAGGTGCGGGGCGATCGCTCCCCATTTGCCGAAACAATCCCCCAATTAAATCGTAGGAACTAACTCGATTCATCTGGCAATCACCTAAAAACTCGGTGAATAAACCGCGCGGCAACAAATCGATATCTTCAGCAAACAATGCTACTACACACTGAAGGATAAACCTTTGAGCCGTTTCTACTTTTTCGCCGCGCTCTACCAAGCGATTGAAAACTAGAGCAACTTTGTCAGCGGCAGTTCGCGTTACATCAATTTTATTGTTATTGAATAAAGGCTGGCGATTTTCGGGGAAAAGAAAGTTTAAGGCTGTGAAGCGATCGGGTATCTCTTCGAGATTTATGCGATCTACCGGTTCCCGCAGTTGTAAATCGAAGTCATAAATCCAAAATTCATCAAAGTTGCAAAGAACCACATATTTGGGACGTTGCGGCACTAGCTCCAGCCAGTATTCAAAGGCTTGTTGATAGTGTTTTTCCAGTCTTTCGCCCCGTTTTTTCATCTCCAGCAACAACCTGGGCCGCCACAGCAAATCGGCAAATTTCGTAGTTTTGCCTTTCGCCTTTACTCGAAATTCTAGTTCGGCTCCCGCTTCCTTGTAGCCTAGATGACCGAAGGCTTGAAACAGGCGATCGCAGAATACCTGTGCCTCGCCTTTTTCGTCTCCATTCAAAGTACGGACGTATTCAACAAACCTGTTGATATTATTTAGTGTATCGGTCATAATAAGTGTAAAATTAGGATCGATAGGGTGAATCAGCCCGCTCGGATATCTGTAACAATTAAAAATATAGTACCTGTTCAGAGGTTTTTTGAATGACTTTTATTCCATCTGAAGCGTTTAAATCTATTAGTTATCCCGATCGCACTGTCAAAAGAGCCGATCGCGCGGTCCGGTGCAGCCCTTTTCAATTACACTTCTTCCAGACCATCCGCGATAACAGTGTTTTCCTAACTGCGATCGCATCTAATTCCGGTGTCGAAAGCGGGTACACCCGATCGCCCGTATCCGAACTCGTAGCCGAAAACTCGCTACTGTGGCTTATCCAAGTCGGCGTACTGCGGCGGGAAGTAGACGGACAAGGGATTACCGACAGTTTTCGCCTCACGCCCCTGGGCCGCCAACTCGTGGAAAAATGGGAACAGGAAGGACAGGGAGTGCCGGATGCTTCGTTGTGCGATCGTATGGGAAATGCCGTTAGCCGCGGATTGGGAGTATTTCTTTAAGCGTTTATTGCTTGTCCCAGTCCGACAGTCCGACAGTCCGACAGTCCGACAGTCCGACAGTCCGACATTCCGACAGTCCGACAGTCCGACATTCCGACAGTCCGACAGTCCGACAATCCGACAATCCGACAGTCCGACAGTCCGACAATCCGACAATCCGACAGTCCGACAATCCGACAGTCCGACAGTCCGACAGTCCGACAGTCCGACAGTCCGACAGTCCGACAGTCCGACAGGGAATGAATTCCCTGTCTCATAGCGAAAGTCGGTTAAAACCGACTGCAAGTCTAAATTCAATTCGATGTTGAGTTTCGCATAAAAGCGACTGCAAGTCTCAATTTAACTTGATGTTGAGTTTCGCATTGCACGTTAATCAACCTCCTCAGTCCTCTTGCAGAGGACTTGCGCTATGAGACAGGGATTTCAATCCCTGTCGGACTGCAAGTGTCAATTCAATTCGATGTTGAGTTTCGCATAAAAGCGACTGCAAGTCTCAATTTAACTCGATGTTGAGTTTCGCATTTCACGTTAATCAACCTCCTCAGTCCTCTTGCAGAGGACTTGCGCTATGAGACAGGGATTTCAATCCCTGTCGGACTCGCCGTCAAACGAGTTAGACCCCTTAAAGCCGTCAAGCGAAGGACAGGGTTTTAGACCCATTTTCTTGATAAATTAAATGCCCGATCGCTTAACTAATACAAATTAAACTTAAATCAACTTAAAATAATGGTTCAAACCGCTTCTAAACCTTTGAGTCTCGATGAATTTCTCCAACTGTCGGAAACCAAACCCGCCAGCGAATTCATCGATGGTCAGATTATCCAGAAACCTATGCCCCAAGGAAAACACAGCACAATTCAAAGCGATTTGGGTGCTGACATTAACCGGGTACTCAAACCCCAACGCATCGCCCGCGCCTATTCAGAATTGCGCTGTACCTTTGGTGGTCGATCGACAGTACCGAATCTTGCAGTCTTTACCTGGGAACGCATTCCCCGCGATGAAAACGGCGAAGTAGCCAACACTTTCGCCCTCGCCCCCGACTGGACAATCGAAATTCTTTCCCCCGACCAAAGTCAAACTAAAGTCGTCCGCAACATTCTCCACAGTCTCGGCCACGGAACCCAGATGGGCTGGTTGATTGACCCGGAAGAAGAACTGGTATTTGTCTATTTTGCCGATCGCACTTTAGCAGTTTTTGAAGAACGGGGCGATCGCATCCCCGTTCCAACCTTTGCCGAATCCTTCAATCTCACCGTCGGTGAAATGTTCAGTTGGCTGACTGAGTAGCGCAACCTTGATTTATGAAGGATTTTTTAACCGCAGAGGGCGCAGAGGGCGCAGAGGAGGAGAAGAGAGAGAGCTCTACGGATTTGGTTCGATCTAATGTGCGGTCGATCGCTTATACTAAAATATCTGGTTGTCAGCTCTTCAATGACGAGAGATGACTAAAGTTGTCACTACCAACTTAATTATGATTATTTAACCGGACTTGATATCATCTTTCAAATAACCGCTAACTACTAACAACTAACTACATAAAACGTTTCTCAAAAATGGAAGCTAAATCTTACAAAGACACGGTAAACCTGCCCAAAACCAAGTTTGATATGCGCGCCAACGCCACCAAGCGCGAACCAGAATTGCAACAATTTTGGGCCGATCAAGAAATCTACGATCGCCTTTCGGAAAATAACCCAGGCGATTTGTTCATCCTCCACGACGGGCCACCCTACGCCAACGGACAACTCCACATCGGCCACGCCCTCAACAAAATCCTCAAAGACTTTATCAACCGCTACCAAATGTTGCGCGGCAAAAAAGTCCGCTACGTGCCCGGTTGGGATTGTCATGGATTGCCGATCGAACTTAAAGTATTGCAAAACATGAAATCGGACGATCGGCTAAATCTTACGCCGATCGAACTCCGCCGCAAAGCCGCCACCTTCGCGCAGCAAACAATGGAACAGCAGCGCGAATCCTTCCAGCGCTACGGCGTTTGGGGCGACTGGGAACACCCGTATTTAACCCTAAAACCCGAATACGAAGCCGCTCAAATCGGCGTTTTCGGTCAAATGGTGCTCAAAGGCTACATCTACCGCGGCTTTAAACCGGTTCACTGGAGTCCGAGCTCGAAAACAGCCCTCGCCGAAGCGGAATTGGAATATCCAGAAGGTCACACGTCGCGCAGCATCTACGTCGGCTTCCATGTGAGAAAATTGTCAAAATCTTTGCAGTCGAAGCTCAAGCGCTATATGCCAAGCCTCTGGGCGGCGATTTGGACGACTACCCCCTGGACAATTCCGGCAAACTTGGCGATCGCCGTCAATCCTGAACTGACTTATGCGGTGGTGGAACCGCCGGCAAATTCCCACATCGCACAACAATTTATGTTAGTAGCTGTCGATGCGGTCGATCGGCTGTCGGCAACTTTTAACACTGAATTAAAAATACTGGCCACCTTCAAAGGCAAAGAATTAGAAGGTTGCATCTACAAACACCCGCTGTTCGATCGCGAAAGTCCAATTGTTGCCGGCGGTGACTACATTACCGCTGATTCCGGGACGGGATTGGTGCACACTGCACCGGGCCACGGACAAGAAGACTTTATCGTCGGAAAACGCTGCGGTTTGCCAGTTTTAACGCCCGTAGACGAGAACGGAAATTTCACCGCAGAAGCGGGACAGTTCGCAGGTTTAAATGTCCTCGGAAATGGCAATGGCGCAGTGATTGATGCCCTTGCCGAAGCAAATTGTTTGATTAAAGAGGAAAGTTACGCTCACTCTTATCCTTACGATTGGCGCACGAAAAAGCCGACTATTTTTCGGGCGACGGAACAGTGGTTTGCCTCGGTTGAAGGGTTCCGAGATGAAGCCTTAAAAGCGATCGCCGGTGTGAATTGGATTCCCGCCCAAGGGGAAAATAGAATCACTGCAATGGTGGGCGATCGATCGGATTGGTGTATTTCTCGCCAGCGGACTTGGGGCGTTCCCATTCCCGTATTCTACGACGAAGAAAACAACGAACCGCTGTTAAATGAAGAAACGATCGCCCACGTGCAAGCCATCTTTGCCGAACGCGGTTCCGATGCTTGGTGGGAATTGTCGATCGAGGAATTGCTGCCGGAATCTTACCGCAACAACGGCCGCACTTACCGCAAGGGAACCGACACGATGGATGTGTGGTTTGACTCCGGTTCTTCCTGGGCCGCAGTTGCCAAAGGGCGATCGGAATTAAACTATCCTGCTGATATTTATTTGGAAGGTTCAGACCAACATCGGGGCTGGTTTCAATCCAGCTTGCTGACCAGTGTAGCAACTAACGGCGTTGCTCCTTACAAAACAGTTTTGACTCACGGTTTTGTGCTCGATGAAAAAGGCCGGAAGCAGAGCAAGTCTGAAGGTAATGTCGTCGATCCGGCAGTCGTAATTAAGGAATATGGAGCCGATGTTTTGCGGTTGTGGGTGTCTTCGGTAGATTACTCCGCCGACGTGCCTTTGGGCAAAAACATTCTCAAACAGCAGTCGGATGTTTACCGCAAAATCCGCAATACAGCTAAGTTTTTGCTGGGTAATTTGCACGACTTCGATCCGGCAAAGGATGCCGTTGCTTACGAGGAATTGCCGGAACTAGACCGCTATATGCTGCACAGAATGGGCGAAGTATTTGCGGAAGTCCAAGATGCTTTTGAAAGCTTCCAATTCTCCCGATTTTTCCAAACTGTGCAGAATTTCTGCACGGTGGATTTGTCTAATTTTTACTTGGATATTGCCAAAGACAGACTTTACATCAGCGCGACAGATACCTTTCGCCGTCGCAGTTGTCAGACGGTGATTGCCATTGCTGTGGAGAATTTAGCACGGGCGATCGCACCTGTTTTGTGTCACATGGCTGAGGATATTTGGCAGTACCTTCCCTATCCGACTCCTTACAAGTCCGTGTTTGAAGCAGGCTGGGTGCAAATTGATGCTTCATGGCATAATCCAGAATTGGCTACTCGCTGGCAGTATTTGCGACAAGTGCGGGGCGAAGTTAACAAGGTTTTGGAAAAAGCCCGGATTGAAAAGGCGATCGGTTCTTCTTTGGAAGCTAAGGTTTTATTGTACGTTCCTGATGTTGAGAAAAGAGAGCAATTGCAAGCTTTCAATCCCAGCAGCGAAGAATTGGTGGATTATGTGCGATCGCAAAATTCAGTCATAGAGTTAGCTGCAGAGGAGGAAGCAAAAGCAGCACAAGATAAACAGGAAGAACAAGCGGCAAAAGTTGCCAAAGTCTTGACAGAAAATACAATTTATGTTGAGCCGAAAACGATCGCACAAAAGAGCGATCGACCTTCTCAGATAGTAGAGTATTCTGTCCCTGAACTGTCGGCTTCAGATTCGGGGCAAATCTTCGATCGAGCCGCCGAGTTTGTGGCTAATTTGCCTGAATATGCGGGCAACTTTTTCACAGAATACCAACAAGCGCTGGTAACACTTGGGCTGTTAGCCTCTGTGTTAGTAACGGGCAGAGTAACGCTGGCGATTTTGGATACGATGAATCAGATTCCGATGTTGGGAGGCCTCTTTGAAGTCATCGGCATCTTATTTACAATCTGGTTTGCTTTCCGTCACTTGCTGTTTGCGGCCAACCGTCAAGAAATTGCACTACAAATTGATTTGCTGACAGCAGATGTGCTGGGCCAGACAACCGCGATCGTGCTTGCAGAAACAAAGGCGATCGTCCTCGCACCGGCATTAGATACAGCGCTTGTGCTTGTAGAAACAGAGGCGATCGCCCAAACAGCCCCAGCCGAAAAAGTGTTTGTAGAAACACCCCAAATCCCGCAACCAGAATTAGTTGCGATCGAACCCAAACCAGAAATTCCTGCTGACCTAGCTGCAGGGCACCATTCTACAATGACCGGCAAGGGTGTAGATGAATTGCGCTATTTGTTCATTACTTCGGAAGTGGAACTGGTAGAATCGAATGCAGCCATCCAGGAATTGCCGTACAGTTATCAGTCTCCAGAGTTGGCGATTGGTGTAGTCAAAGCAGACGGCCAAAAGTGCGATCGTTGCTGGAACTACTCTACTCACGTCGGAGAGTCGATCGAACATCCGCTAATTTGCGAACGTTGCGTTTCAGCAGTAGACGGCAAATTCTAACTAAAATGTGTACTGCGGAATGAGAATTAAATAATTTCCCTTTTTTCTTGTGGGATGGGCGTCCTGCCCGCCCAGAAAGGACGGGCGGGACGCCCATCCCACAACAAACATGAAAAGTTGATTACTACTCGTTACCAGGCTCCTGCCTGGTAACGCAGATCCGGAGGCTCTGCCTCCATCTTCCCAGCCGAGGCAGAGCCTCGCTTATATGGGTTCCAAGGCAGAGCCTTGGAAGCAGTTAAATCAATCAAACAATGAGTGGGATGGGCTTCTAGCCCGTCACAAATATGCTATTTCTTAAAAAAACTGCAGACGATTTCACCAGGGTTGTTTTGTCCAAACGTCAAAACAGTTCCATCTTTCTTAACTGTAGTGCGATCGCGGCAATTGTAGACTTCCAGAGGCTGTTTCACTCCATCAACACTCAGAATTACCCTGTATTCCCAATAATTTTTTGCACTGCGTTTGATATCGACAATGCAAATCTCGCTTCCTTGATAATTGCGGCAAACAGAGGCGTCAGCAGGAAGGGCGGCCCCGAAAAAAGATATTAATAACAAAAAGTAGCAAACACATTTCATCATCTGCGATCTATTCCACTGCATAACCCGTATACTTCCGCATAAAGGGCGGCTGAAATCCCCAAACAATATCCTCTTTTGGAACTCCGGCTATTACTAAATTTTCAGCAATATCATCTTCAGTCGCATTCCATTGAAGCCAAATTTTTCCGCCCTTGATATCAATGTGAATGCTACAATGATGCACCCTAGTCTGCTTGTCCCAGCCCACATAAAAGATTTGGTAATGATCTCGTTCTGTATCAATAATTGTCTCGACTTCAATGTCTCCGTGAGCAGGTTTGTGCTGGCCGTACTCCAGTAACATTTGCTGCACAATTTGCCGATATTTGATTAATTTTTCCATTCTACAATAACCTCAACTGCTGTATCATAAACAATCATTTTTACCTGATTTTCCTCGATCCTTGCTTTCGGGAAATCTAGTTGAAAGAATTCTTCATAAGTTATTAACGGCACAGCCAAGTACAAAATGCGATCGGGTGCTTTTTCTTTGAGTGCTGCTCGGTAATTAATGAACTGCCCCAATGCTCTGTGAAATTCCGAGATTGCCGACGATTTTGCCAAAAAACTTTTGACCTCAACGGCAATTTTTTCGCCTTGCCTTTCTGCCGCAATCAGCCTTTCTGCTCCCAGATCGATCGACATATCTACACCGCCCACACTAATCGGAAACGGATCGTGGGTAATATGCCAGCCTTCTTTTTGCAAAGCTGTTTTGACAACTTCATGAAAAACATCTTTGGCAGACATAATATATCGATAACTAACTTACTTATTCCTATCTTACCTTTTTTGATAACCAACTGACAGTATTTTTGCAAGCGACTTAGCAATTGGGCGCGCCCTCAAGTCGCGACATCATAAGATAGCTGAACCATGCCAGAACTGTATGTCTGACATCCAGTTAACTGCAAAGCTGTAGTATTTATCGGATTAACAAATAAAGGAATTCCCTCGCCCAAAATAATCGGGTGCACCGAGAGAATTAGCTCCTCAACAAAATTTTGATTCAGGAAATCGCGAATCAGCAGAGAACCTCCCACCAACCAAATATTCTTTCCCTCAAGCAAGCGCAAATCCTTGACAAAATTCTCGAAATTTGTTACCACTTCGACATCCGAAGTAGCTTGAAAATCTAGATTATT
Organism: Microcoleus sp. Z1_B2; assembly: GCF_036700325.1. NCBI lineage: Bacteria > Bacillati > Cyanobacteriota > Cyanophyceae > Oscillatoriales > Microcoleaceae > Microcoleus > Microcoleus sp. Z1_B2. The sequence goes on along the minus strand of NZ_JAUBOQ010000006.1, from coordinate 132,661 downwards.
CGTAAAAACATAACTCTTTTTTTCCTGGTACGGGTACTCGCCAAAAGTTAGAACTTGTTCGTAAGTTTTCCGACCCATGAGAACCGTATCGATGCTATCTAAAAATTTACTATAACCGTAATTTTGGTCTGTAAACAGCCAATCAATATCGCCATTCGATCGGGCGATATAACCGTCCAGACTAGATGCAATGAATAGTACAATTTTACGCATGGCAACACCTAGGTTTTGGGAATGATTGGGGTGATCATCGCCCCAACTTTAATTTTAAATGATTTAGTGTCCTGACGGTAGCTTGAGTTCGATACCCACTTGGTCTCTCGGTAGTCTTGATTTTATTGTGACAGGATTTTTCGCTGGTTGGGGATTAGCCCGCGCGTCACAATCAAAGAAACCGAGTTTTTTGGGGTTTCTACACTGTCATGCGTCTTCTCAACAAAAACCCGGTTTCTGGCCTACGCATCAGGGAGCATCTCAATGAAAGCAGCCACGCTAAAAATTGGAGTTTTGAGGCCCTCTTGCTGGGGAGCATCTCAATGAAAGCAGCCACGCTAAAAATTGGAGTTTTGAGGCAGGAGGGAAGAGGGAAGAGGAAGAAGGAAGGAGCCAGAAGAAGTGTTTTTACAAATATGAGATGCTCCCAGTACACACAATCCTGTAGTAAGCATCGGTGCGTCGCCACCCGTCAATCTGCAAGTTCTATTTAAAAGGTTGCAGATCCGCACCCTACATATTAAAATCACACAACATAAATATAGCGGCTACTGTACTTCATCAACCACCGAATCTGCTGTATGATTTACTAAAAATTAAAAACAGTCGAGCGAGCAGACTTGACAATTTAACAATGATTCCCAGGGAGGGTTTTATGAAATCCATTGCTAAAAACAGCCTCCACTAGACTTACTCAGTGGCTAGTTTCTGTCTCCTTTTCGCAATACAGCAACAAAAAGCTACAGCAGCAACGCTATCTAACGGCTGGAATTACGCGATCGATTCCTTGAACGACGGCGTGACAGGGGCTCAAATCGGCGGCGGGGAATTTGAATTTTACGGCATCGCCATCAAAGAAACATCAGATACAGCTTTCATCGCCATCAATTCTAATCTAAGTTTAGCCGGATATGCCGACTCACTAGCTCAAAGAGGCAACATCAACTACGGCGATTTATTCTTCAATTTTTCCGGTCAAAATTTCAATACAGCTAACGCAAACGGCAGCTTGTTTGGTAAGCTGTTGTGCATTTAAATTGTATGTTGAGGGCGGGCTATAGCCATCCTAAATCATTTGTGAATTTCTTACTCCCTCCCCTTGGGTTCGGGGAGGGCTGGGGTGGGGTAAAAAATTTATGACTCCTGCAAGGATTGCTATATGGGGCGTGATTTTGTAGATGCCGAGACCGGATTCTATTAATAATTCGATTGTTTGATTAATAATTTTCATAAATTGTCTTTCATCGCCAGCCCTGTTCAATATACCTCTCCAATAATTATTGTGGAACAGGCATCCTGCCTGTTCAAGACAGGCTTTGCTGGAGATGTCTAATAATTATAATTACCTTGGTTGGGATGACTTCATTCCTCAAACTCTTCAAATGCCGATCGCGCACAGCAATTTTACTAATTTTACCATCAGCGTTCAACCCAACAGGCTCTCATGAATCAGCACTTTTTCTGTAAGTGCCACCCAAAGCGAGAATTGGATAGTCAAAAAAAATCATACGGCAAGAACGATCGCACGTTTTTAGAACACCCAATCAACTTCCGGCCCTACATCCGCTGCAGGCATCGTGGGTTCCTTCTAACTCCCTCGGTGGTTTCTGCACTCTTAGGCGCTGCATGAATCAATCAAATTTTTAAATCCTGTTAATATATCGCCGACAGTTCGTTGACTATCTTGACTCTTCCCTTGATCACAGAACGCAGCAGGCGGTTGATCGAATGTCTGTATTCATCGTCGAGAGAGTCGTCCAAAACAGCGGCCATCAAGCCGTAGCGATCGGCTAAAGTCAAACAACCCGTCTCCGTAACAGAGGCAAGCATTTCGGAAATAGCGCCGGGGATAAGTTGAACTAAAAGCATGAGACGTTCCTTAAATTCGATGCTTATATCATCTCTCGTTCTGGGAAAATTAATAGTGACGCTGGCATAGCACACAATGTGATGTTTTGAGGCAAACTGTGTGACAGCGACCGCTCTAATGTTGTGACGATCTCGTTTTAAGTCTGCGATCGCAATCACAAAATTAATTTTAGATATTCCAATTTCCCCCTTTCCCTCCTAAATCTAAAGATTTAGAGAGATTTTTCGGTTTTGGGGGTCTCTTTACCCATTTCCCATGTATAAAACGCATGGGCATTATGCGAAATATTCATAAAACTCAATATTTTGTAAAAATAGATACGAATATTTACAATCGTGGGCTTTACATTAGCTCATAACAAAGGTGCATCGAAACAGAGCGATCGACCGAATCATCGGTAGCAACTATAACCATAAATAGTTTGGCGACGTTCGAGCTAGCGCCCAGTCAAGCTCAAGTTTACAGAAGACCAACCATGCTTAAAAGAAATTCCATCTAGTAACTAAATATACAGTTTTAAATCCATACAGTCACTAAGGTTAGCAGGAAACACACACTTTATGCTCCAAGTCAATACCTCCCCACACAAGCCAGCAGCGAGGGTAAACCGATGACCCAAACAGTAGAACCCAAAGCCCAAGCGAGCCTGAACAAGTTTGAAAAACTCAAAGCCGAAAAAGATGGCTTAGCATTAAAAGGCGAACTCGACCACTTCGCCGCAATCGGCTGGGAAGCAATGGACGAAATCGATCGCGAGCACCGCCTCAAATGGCTCGGCATCTTCTTTCGGCCAGTAACTCCGGGCAAATTCATGATGCGGCTGCGCTTGCCCAACGGCATCATAACTAGCAATCAAACCAGAACCCTAGCAGAAATCGTCCAACGCTACGGCGACGACGGTAGCGCCGACATCACCACCAGACAAAACCTGCAATTGCGCGGAATTCGCATCGAAGACGTACCCGACATCTTCCGCCGCCTCAAAGAAGCGGGCATGACCAGCATCCAGTCTGGCATGGACAACGTGCGTAACATCACGGGTTCCCCAGTCGCGGGGCTGGACGCCGACGAACTGATAGATACGCGGGAACTGGCGAACCAAGTCCAAGACATGATTACGAACAACGGCGAAGGCAACCCCGCGTTTTCAAATTTGCCGAGAAAGTTTAATATTGCGATCGCAGGCTGCCGCGACAACTCAGTCCACGCAGAAATCAACGACATCGCCTTCGTACCCGCTTACAAAGACGGCAACATCGGCTTTAACGTATTAGTCGGCGGTTTCTTCTCCGCCAAACGCTGCGACGCTGCAATTCCTCTCAACGCATGGGCAAGTCCCAGCGACGTTGTAGATTTGTGCAAAGCAATTTTAACTGTGTTTCGCGATCGAGGCCCAAGAGCAAACCGCCAAAAATCGCGGCTGATGTGGCTGATTGACGAACTCGGAATCGAAAAATTCCGAGCCGAAGTCGAACAAGAATTAGGGCGCACTTTGCCCGCCGCCGCGCCCAAAGATGAAATCACCTGGGACAAACGCGACCACATCGGCATCTACGCCCAAAAACAATCAGGGCTCAACTATGTAGGGCTCCACGTTCCCGTCGGACGGCTGCAGGCATCGGATTTGTTCGATTTGGCCAGAATTGCCGAGGTTTACGGTAGCGGCGAACTCAGGCTCACTGTGGAAGAAAACGTGATTATTCCCAACGTTCCCGACTCGCGGATAGAATCGCTGGTCAAAGAACCCCTGTTGCAGCGTTTTTCCATCGAGCCCGCACCGCTGACACGAGCCTTGGTTTCCTGCACCGGCGCCAAGTTTTGCAACTTCGCCCTCATCGAAACCAAAAGCCGATCCGTGGCAATGATTGAGGAACTCGAAGCTGAACTGTCAGTACCCAAACCGGTCAGAATTCACTGGACGGGTTGCCCCAATTCCTGCGGTCAACCCCAGGTAGCAGACATTGGTTTGATGGGAACAAAAGTTCGCAAGAACGGCAAAACCCTCGAAGGTGTAGACATTTACATGGGAGGCACAGTTGGCAAAGACGCTCATTTGGGTGCTTGCGTCCAAAAAGGCATCCCTTGCGAAGACCTCAAACCGCTGCTGCATCAACTGTTAGTCGAGCAGTTTGGGGCAGTTCCTAAAGAGATTACAGGGGATGTAGCTGTGCTGAACCGGCAACTGCAATTGACGGTTGAGGAGGGCGAAACAGCAGTCTCGGCAGCCCAACCTCAGACATCTACTGTCATTTTCGCTCGATCGGGCAAAGAAGTTGCTTGCAGCGAAGATGAGTACATTCTCGATGTTGCCGAACGGGCCGGGGTCGAACTTGACAGCAATTGCCGGTCAGGAAGCTGTGGCACTTGCAAGCAAAAACTCCTAGAAGGCCAAACAGTCTACGACAGCAAACCAGACGCGGCTGCTGACTTAGAACCAGGGTTCATTTTAACTTGCAGCGCGCGGGCGATCGGCAAAGTGTCGATCGACGCCTAATCTAAATAATGTCAGATGCGATGCGAAGGTCGCGAATCAATCTGACATCTCACATTTCCACCATCTCCAAGTACAACAACAATTCAAGACAAATGAGCAACCTTTCTAGAAGAAAATTCATCATCACCGCTGGAGCAACAGCAGCCGGCACCCTCCTAGCCCACGGTTGCAGTTCCAGTCCCACCACATCTAACGCAACTCCCGGCGGCGCTTCGCCCACCGCCGCCCCAGCAGTCAACATCAATCCCGCCGACGCCCCAGAAGTTACCGCAGCCAAACTCGGATTCATCGCCCTCACCGACGCAGCACCCTTAATCATCGCCCAAGAAAAAGGGTTATTTGCCAAGTACGGCATGAAAGACGTACAAGTTACCAAACAAGCATCTTGGCCAGTTACTCGCGACAACTTAGAACTCGGTTCCGAAAAAGGCGGCATTGACGGGGCCCACATCTTATCCCCCATGCCTTACCAAATGACATTAGGCACTATTACCAAAGGCAATCAGCCAGTGCCGATGTACATTCTCGCCCGGTTAAATACTAACGGTCAGGCAATTTCGCTCAGCAAAAAATACCTAGATTTAAAAGTAGGTACAGACAGCGCACCGCTGAAAGCAGCTTTTGCCAATCAAAACGTTCCTATTGCTATGACGTTTCCCGGCGGCACCCACGATTTGTGGATACGCTACTGGCTAGCAGCAGGCGGTATTAATCCAGATACAGATGTTTCCGTGATTCCCATACCGCCGCCCCAAATGGTAGCGAACATGAAATCTGGCAGCATGGAAGCCTTTTGCGTAGGCGAACCTTGGAATGCTCAGCTAGTTACTCAAAAGGTAGGATACACCGCCTTAATAACTGGAGAAATGTGGAAAGATCATCCTGAAAAAGCTTTAGGTTTAAGAGGAGATTGGGTTGACAAAAATCCCAAAGCTGCAAAAGCACTTACCATGGCCGTACTGGAAGCCCAGCAGTGGTGCGACAAGCCAGAAAATCACGATGAAATGTGCCAAATCATTTCTCAAGATAGGTGGTTAAAAGTGCCAGTAGCAGATATTATCAGTCGCTCTAAGGGCCAAATTGACTACGGTACCGGTCGCGTTGAAGCCGCCAGCCCTGTGGCAATGAAATTTTGGGCAGATAATGCTTCTTATCCCTACAAGAGTCACGATGCTTGGTTCTTAGCTGAAAATATTCGCTGGGGTTATATCCCGGCAACTACCGATATCAAAGCAACGGTTGATAAAGTTAACCGCGAAGATATTTGGAAAGCAGCAGCGACAACACTTGGCGTCCCCGCAGCCCAAATTCCTACTAGCAGTTCTCGCGGTGTAGAAACATTCTTTGACGGCGTGAAGTTTGACGCCGAAAAACCAGAAGAATATCTGAAGAGTTTGGCAATCAAAAAAGCATAATTAGTGCACAGTTGACAGTTGACTGTTCACTTTTGATAGTTGACCGATTTTTTAATTGAGTGGAGTTGGGTTTCCTAACTCAACCCACCCCAGACACGGTGAACACTTCAAAGTATCTACAAATAATCGATTATTCACAATCTTGGAAAAAGAAAAATGGCAACAAACCTCGCTGTTACTAAAAGCAAAAATCCAGTAAATTTCGTTCTGGATCAGGTTCAGAAAAACCGCCGGAAAATCATCCGCCCGCTGGTAGCAATTGCAGTTCTGCTCATAATCTGGCAAATCCTCTGCAACAGTCCAGAGTCCAGCTTGCCGGGACCCATCAAAACAGTCCAAGAAAGCTGGAATCTAATTATCAATCCTTTCTTCGACAACGGCGGTACAGACAAAGGCTTGTTCTGGCAAATTTTGGCTAGCTTGCAGCGGGTGGCGATCGGCTTTACTTTAGCAACAGTTCTCGGCATCAGTTTAGGAATCCTGATCGGGACAAACTCCCTAATGTTCGATGCTTTAGATCCGCTGTTTCAAGTATTTAGAACTATCCCGCCCCTGGCTTGGCTGCCGATCGCCCTGGCCGTATTTCAACAGTTCAATCCCTTTGAAGGCATGGGGGTGAAAGCTAACGAAGTTTCTGCACTCTTCGTAATCTTAATTACAGCAATTTGGCCGATTCTAATTAACACCACAGTAGGCGTTCAACAAATACCCCAAGACTACAGAAACGTCGCCCGCGTCTTGCGCCTCCCCAACCAAAAATACTTCTGGAAAATCCTGCTTCCCTCTTCTGTTCCTTACATCTTCACTGGCTTGAGAATTGGCATCGGTTTGTCTTGGCTGGCGATCGTAGCTGCGGAAATGTTAGTCGGCGGCGTCGGCATCGGCTTCTTCATCTGGGACGCTTACAACAGTTCTCGACTCAGCGCAGTGATTATAGCAGTGCTTTATGTAGGAATCGTCGGTTTGATTTTAGACAGAATCGTTGGTTTCATTGCTTCCAAAGTTGTTCCTGAAGAACAAAAATAGGATTTGGGCATCGGGCATCGGCCAAACAGGGCATCGGGCATGGCGAATGGGGAATGGGGAATGGTTGCCAACTACAAACTGGTAGAAATGAGTTGTAAATTAATGCCCAATGCCCTGTTTGGCCAATTCCCAATTAATAATCAGCATCATACAAATTACAAACTAACCTAAAATTGCCATGTCAGTATTTGTTGAAGTAGACCACGTTGACCGCGTATTTAACTTGCCCAACGGAGAGCAATACATCGCTCTTAAAAATATCGAACTGAAAATTAAAAAGGGAGAATTCATCACCTTAATTGGGCACTCTGGCTGCGGCAAATCTACGCTGCTAAATATCATCGCCGGCCTCGACAAAGCAAGTCAGGGCGGGATTACTTTAGAAGGGCGGGAAGTCCGCGATCCAGGCCCGGACAGAATGGTGGTGTTTCAAAATTACTCGCTACTACCTTGGCTGACGGTGCGCGAAAATATCGCCCTAGCAGTAAATGAAATTTACAGCGGTAACTCTCAAGAAGATCGGGAGTTGGTGATCGAACACCACATTAAATTGGTCGGACTCGGACACGCGGCCGACAAACGCCCAGGCGAAATTTCTGGGGGGATGAAACAAAGAGTTGCGATCGCCCGCGCCCTGGCGATTCGCCCGAAATTGCTGCTGCTAGACGAACCCTTCGGCGCCCTCGATGCCTTAACTCGCGGCGGTTTGCAAGACCAGTTGATGAAAATTTGCGAGGAAAGCAAAGTCACCAGCGTGATGGTAACTCACGATGTGGATGAGGCTTTATTACTGAGCGATCGCATTGTGATGCTCACCAACGGCCCGGAAGCCCAAATCGGGCAAATCCTCGAAGTGAACATTCCCCGCCCCCGCAAGCGCATGGAAGTTGTCAACCATCCGAGTTACTACGCGCTGCGTAACGAAATGGTTTACTTCCTCAACCAGCAAAAGCGGGTCAAACAGCGCCGGGCCAAACAACAACCCGCTGTCATCGCCCGCAACGGCCTGGAAAAAATCAACCTCGACATCGGCTTTATTCCCCTCACCGACTGCGCCCCCTTAGTAGTAGCTAAAGAAAAAGGATTTTTCAAAGCCCACGGGTTGGAAGAAGTTACTCTCAGCCGCGAACCGGGCTGGAAAGCGATCGCCAAAGGAGTTGCCGAAGGACGGCTGGACGCGGCGCAAATGGTCGCAGGAATGCCGATCGGGATGCTGTTGGGCCTCGACGGTGAAGCCCCTGTACCCGTCTGTAGCGCCATGACGCTCTCTCGCAACGGCAATTCGATTGTTTTCAACAAAGACCTTTACAGACAAGGCATTCGGACATTAGAGGATTTCAAAGCTGCGATCGCCAAGACTCCCGATAAAGTTCACACCTTGGGCATGGTACACTCGGCCTCCATGCACAATCTGCTGTTCCGTTACTGGCTGGCCGCCGGCGGCATCGACCCCGACCTCGACGTGGGCTTGACCGTGATTCCGCCCCCGCAGATGGTATCAAATTTAAAAGCAGGCAACATTGACGGCTACTGTTCAGGCGACCCCTGGAACTCGCACGCAGTCAACAGTGGTACGGGTTTTGTTATGGCCCGTTCCCTGGATATTCTGCCCGGACACATCGAAAAAGTTCTCGGTGTTAGCGAAGATTGGGCTCAGAAATATCCTCAAACCCACCTCGCCCTCGTCAAAGCGCTTTTGGAAGCCTGCGAATACTGCGACGATCGCCGCAACCGCGAAGAAGTCCTAGGATTGATTAGCCAAGAACAATACATCGGCGCCGATCCCAAAGACATCCGTCCAGGGTTCATCGATCCGTACAACTCCGGTACGGAGGCAGAACCAGAAATGCTCTACAATTTCAACCAGTTCTCTGTTGACAAAACCAATTTTCCAGACCGCCTAGAAATGGTGTGGGTGATGGCGCAGATGGCTCGGTGGGGACTGATCCCGTTCCCGAAAAACTGGGTGGAAGTGGTCGATCGAGTTTTGCGGCCCGATGTTTTCGGTCAAGCAGTACGGGAATTGGGTTTGCCGGATATTGCCAGAGATCGCCGGACGATCGAGCTATTTGACGGCACTGTGTTTAATCTCGACGACCCGATCGACTATCTTCACAATGTCAAAATCAAACGCGCCGTCCGCATTGAAGAAATCTTAATTGAACAAATAGGCAGTCAGTGTTCCATCAAACTGCCAGCATAACTAGCAAATAGGAAGAGGGAATGAGGAGCCAGAAATCAGGAAACAAGACTCCACATTTTCCGCTTCCTAACTCCCTAATTTCAAATTCTCAATCGAAATTTGTCATGTCTAATTCATCAACCCAAAATCCAAATCCTGAAAATATGCAAACTCTCAAAACTCCCCAAACAACCAAAATTCAAACGCCAAAGCAAGACTTTCTTACTATTAAAGACGTATCGAAAGTCTACGAAACTCCTAAAGGCCCTTACGTCGTTCTCGACGGTGTAAACCTGACTATTAATGAAGGCGAATTTATTTGTTTGATAGGTCACTCTGGCTGTGGCAAATCAACTTTGCTGAATATGATCGCGGGATTCAACGGGCCGACAAACGGAGAAGTAGCCCTGGAAGGTTCGCAGATTACTGAACCAGGCCCCGATCGCATGGTGGTGTTTCAAAACTACTCGCTGCTACCGTGGCTGACTGCTACAGAAAATATTCACCTCGGTGTTGAAAATGTTTACCCGGAAAAGTCCGCAGACGAACACAATACGATCGTCAAGGAACACTTGGAATTAGTGGGGCTGACCGAAGCTTGTAACAAAAGACCCGGCCAATTGTCCGGGGGAATGAAACAGCGGGTGGCGATCGCCAGAGCCCTGGCAACTCGTCCCAAACTGTTGATTTTGGACGAACCTTTCGGAGCTCTGGACCCGATTACCAGGGAAGAGTTGCAGGAAGAATTGCTGAAAATTTGGCGGCAGGAAAAAATTACCGTCATTATGATTACTCACGATATTGATGAGGCTTTGTTTTTGGCCGATCGCATCGTGATGATGACCAACGGGCCAGCAGCTTCCATCGGCGAAGATATGCACATTCCGTTCAGCCGTCCCCGCAACCGGGCGCGGATTATGGAAGACCCGAAATACTACGAACTGCGTAACTTTGCTTTGGAGTTCCTGTTTTCTCGCTACGCCCACCACGAAGAAGGTGAAGAAACGGACTCGGAGACAGAAGCCGTCGCGCTACCGATGCCATTACCTGCTAGCAAAAAGCCTGCGGTTGCTGATAGGCCTCTTGCACCTGCACCTTTTGTGTCTCACGCTGCCGAACCCTCAGAAGCCTCGTCGATCAAACGTGGCATCCTGGCAGCCTCGTGGTTCGTCGCAATGTTTACTTTAGCTGCGGTCAATATGTCGGTTGTTTCCAGCCAGCTAAAGCAAGCGAAACTAGCAGAAACTGCACCTCCGGCGCCGACTGCCGGGGCGATTGTGAGTTCTCCCCCCAGCCCGCCAATCGCAGCAAGTTCGATCGCACCGAATCCTAGTCCTGCACCCATCGCTGCTGCAAGTCCTGCACCCATCGCTGCTGCTGCCACATCACAGATTTCTGACCAAGCCGAACTCGATGCGATCGGACAGAAGTTGTATGCACAAATCGACCAACAATGGAGAACAACTCCGACATTTACCGAAAGCTTGACTTATCGGGTCAAAGTAAAACAAAACGGCGATATCCTACAGTTCGATCCCACAAATAAAGCAGCTAAAGATTTCGTCAAAGAAACTCCTCTGCCGGTTTTGCAAACTCCTGCCGGTGCCACAGCAGGCGCTGCTGAAAAAACTGCTGAATTCCAAGTAACTTTTAGCCCCAGCAACGGAGGCGTATTAGAAGTTAAAACACAGAAATAGGCGACATAATACTCGCCCACTAAATCTCAGATTGCTATCAACAACAAGGTCAAAAGTAGTATCGGCGCGCTGTTTGAGTCCTGCAACAATTCTTCCTCGCTCCCCTAGGTGGGGTGACAAGATTTAGGGCAGGAGTACCTCTGTTAGAGAGGTATTTAGGAGCGAATATCCACTGACTACAAACCCGATGGCTCGCGAGTTTTAGAAGATAGCGGTTTATTTTAAGTCAGGGTATTGTCCGTTGCTGTGAAGCATTTTTGCGGTAAGTTAGTAATGATTAAAACATTATTTGCAGGAGCCCTCAGTTCCGACTATAATGACGAATTACCAATTACCCATTAGCTTTCAAAAATTAGCATCTAAAATCACCAGATGGAAACTATAAAAACTCTTTGCCCATACTGCGGTGTAGGTTGCGGTCTAGAAGTTGTTGCCGACAAAAAACAAAGTTGGAAAGTGCGGGGCGATCGCAATCACCCATCGAGTCAGGGCATGGTTTGTATTAAGGGAGCAACCGTAGCAGAGTCTATTCGGAGCGATCGGCTAATGTATCCGATGATGCGAGATACTCTCGACCAACCCTTCCGCCGCGCTAGCTGGGACGAAGCTCTCGATGCAATTGTTAACCGCATCCAAACAATTCGCAGCACCAGTGGCCCCGATGCTTTGTGTGTTTACGGTTCGGGTCAATTCGCAACAGAAGATTATTATATTGCCCAGAAACTACTGAAAGGTTGTCTGGGTACTAATAATTTTGATGCTAATTCTCGCTTGTGTATGTCTTCAGCAGTCTCTGGATACGTTCAAAGCTTTGGCTCGGATGGGCCGCCTTGCTGTTACGACGATTTAGAATTAACAGATTGCGCTTTTATTATTGGTAGCAATACAGCGGAATGCCATCCCATCGTATTCAATCGATTAGCAAAATACCACAAAAAGCATCCCCATGTCAAAATGATTGTGGTAGATCCAAGGCGGACTCCGACTGCGGAAGCGGCGGATTTGCACTTAGCAATTAAACCGGGTACCGATATAGATTTGCTTAATGGAATTGCATATTTGCTGTTACGCAGGCAAGCAATAGATTCTGAGTTTATTGAAGAATGCACGGCGAATTTTTCAGCTTTTGCTGAGGTTATTAGCAGCTACACGCCGGATTTTGTAGCCTCGCGCTGCGGCATTACTGTGGGCGAGTTAGAAACGGCGGCAAACTACTGGGAACAGTCGCAGCGCGTTTTGTCTCTGTGGTCGATGGGAATAAATCAGTCGTCGGAAGGCACGGCAAAGGTGCGATCGCTGATTAATTTGCACTTGATGACCGGTCAAATTGGCAAACCGGGATGCGGCCCGTTTTCCCTCACCGGCCAGCCAAACGCGATGGGAGGGCGGGAAGCGGGAGGACTGTCTCACTTGCTCCCAGGCTACCGATTTGTGAAAAATGCTGAACACAGAACCCAAGTCGAGGAATTTTGGGGAATCGCACCGGGAAGTATTTCCCCGAATCCAGGCCGCACAGCTTGGGATATGATCACCGGTTTGGAAACTGGCGAAGTTGAGTTGCTGTGGATTGCAGCTACTAATCCGGTGGTGAGTATGCCGGATTTGGAACGCACGAAAGCCGCTTTGCTGCGATCGCCCTTTACTATTTATCAAGAAGCTTACTATCCCACTGAAACCTCCGCCTACGCTCACATCCTGCTGCCGGCAACGCAGTGGAGCGAAAAAACCGGAGTAATGACCAATTCCGAACGCCGCGTTACCTTTTGTCCCGGTTTCGACACTCCCTCCGGGGAAGCCCGCGACGACTGGAGCATTTTCGCCGAGGTGGGACGGCGGTTGGGTTTTGCCCAACACTTTGCTTTCGAGAACAGTGCGGAGGTTTTTAATGAGTACGTGCAGTTGACGCGGGGCCAGCCTTGCGATATGACCGGCCTGAGCCACGAATACATCCGCCAAGAAGGGCCGCAGCAGTGGCCTTGCCGGGAAAACGAGCCTGTGCATCCAGCGAACGAAGCGAAACGGCTGTATACAGACAGGCGTTTTCACACTCCTGACGCGCGGGCAAGATTTTCGGCCTATCACTCGCGGGGACTGGCAGAACCTCCCGATCCGAATTATCCGTTTGTGTTGACGACAGGGAGACTTTACGGACACTGGCACACGATGACGCGGACGGGGAGAACAGAGAAAATTAATCAATTGCACCCCGATCCGTTTTTGGAAATTCACCCCCGTGATGCTGCCAAATTGCAGATTAAGGAGGGGGATTTGCTGGAAGTTCGATCGCGCCGCGGCAAGGCGCAGTTTCCGGCAAAAGTCACAAAGGCGATCGCCCCAGGTACGCTATTTGTACCGATGCACTGGGGTTCTCTGTGGGCCGAAGGCGCTGAAGCCAATGCCATGACTCATGCTGCAAGCTGTCCAGATTCCAAACAGCCTGAGTTAAAAGCTTGTGCGGTGCAGTTGGTGCTGGTTGGGGCAGAAACTGTCGCAGAAGTTGAGGAATTTAATTGGCAAAAATCCACCCTCGCCGTCACTTCTTGAGCTGCCATCGAACGACGGGATGCTACACATCACCGCCGAACGAGCGGGAACCAGCGGGCGATCGACATGGGGAAGAACGTGGTTGACGTTCGGGGATCTCTGAGTCAATCGCCCTCAGTTGAAAGATTGGAGATTTACTCCACAGATGAATCTGGGATCTTGAACAAGAGTCTAAAATTTTGCACTCTTGGCGACAGGAGTCCGGGGCTTGTATCCGTTTTTAGGATAACAACCTCTCTCGATCGAGCAATTTTGAACCCGGACATACCCTACACATAAATCTTAAATCCCAAATCCCATATCTAAAACCTAAAATCGTTATGCCATTACGCAGCCTAAAAACAGCGTTTCCCCGGCAGAGCCCGGAAACAAGGAAAATTAAATTTATATTAAATTTATTTATTCTGAGTTGTTCCTTCTTGATTGGGAGTTTTTCCTTCCGCAGAATGCCTTCTGGCGAAGGCCTTCTACCTTATTTTTAATTAATTGAGTCAGACAATTGCAGTTTGCACCTATAGGTGCTATGATTTTTTTACAAGGCTTTATTTTCGGCAGTACAGTTCGTTCGATCGGCGTTCCTCCGGATTTAAATCTCTACACCCTCTGATTCTGGAGAATGTTCAATGTCAATCTATGTCGGCAATTTATCCTACGAAGTAACGCAGGAGCACCTCAACCAAACTTTTGGAGAGTACGGTACAGTAAAGCGCGTTCAGTTGCCTGCTGACCGGGAAACAGGTCGGATGCGGGGCTTCGCTTTTGTAGAAATGTCTACTGAAGCCGAAGAAGCCGCAGCCATTGAGGCTCTTGACGGTGCTGAGTGGATGGGTCGCGACCTCAAAGTCAACAAAGCAAAACCCCGTGAAGAACGTCCTAGTGGCGGCGGTAACTGGGGTAACAACGATCGCGGTGGCAATTCTCGTCGCTACTAAACCACCCGAGCTAAATTTTTAGCTATCTTCTATATTGCGTCGGAGCAAGCTGGGAGTCAACCATCATTCTCTGTTGAGAATAGATAGTTAGTTCAGTATTAGCACCGCGCCTTAAAAGCCTCAAAATATTGCTAGACAATAGTTTGAGGCTTTTTTATGGCAAAAATTTATTAAGCAGGAGTTCATCGCGTGCGATCGATTCCTAGCTGACACGAAAAACTATAAAATATAACAGGCAGAGAGAGTCGCCTTCCCCAGTGCCCGGGTTGCCACCGTGAAACCAGGCAATCAGAGAGTTTTGCGCTTGCAAAGCGTACCGAAAAATGACAAAATCATCAAAAATGATGACTAAATCACTGGTATGCTGAAAAAAATATTTAGGCAAATTGCGAAGTTAAGCAATGATGAAAATTTTCTGCATTTTACAGAAAGTGTAGAAGTAATAATATCGAAAGTTTTATCACTGGCGATGATTTTGGTAATTATCGTCAGCGTTGCCGATTTGGTGATTTTTTTAGCACAAGAATTGGCAAACCACACTGATAATTTTTTAAAAGACACGTTGTTTGTGATATTTGGGTTATTTTTAAATGTTTTAATTGCATTGGAAATATTGGAAAATATTACAGCTTATCTGAAAAAGCACGTAATTCAAGTTGAGCTGGTTATTGTAACTTCTTTGATAGCAGTATCTAGAAAAATCATTATTCTTGACTTGGAAAAAAAAACCGCAGCCGACTTGATTGGTTTGGCGACTGCAATTTTCGCGCTTTCCATCAGCTACTTGATAGTGCGGTATACAAATAAAGGAAATGATTAATATTGGAAATTGGGAATTGGGGATTGGGCATTGTTAATAACTAATATCATATCCGGTCGAGCGACCGGACATGATATTATTCCAACAAACCAGGAGGAGGCACAATTTCAATTCTGCCTTGTTCTAAGTCAACCACTGGCACAATCTCTTCCACAAAAGGAATCAATATTTTTGTGGATTTAGGCTCTTTAACACGAATTTTCCGTGGTTTGCGGGTATTTCTGGGGTCAGCGTTTGCTTGGGGAGTTTCAGGCTGTTTTGGCTTTTCTAATTCTGCGGCGACAGTTTCCGGCGCAGTTAGATTCGTTTCTACTTCTAAAAGGTCGTTACCTGCGGGAATAATATCACTTACCTTGCCTAGGATTTCCCCGGTTAACTGGTTAAAAACTTCCATACCGATCAAATCTTGGACGTAAAACTCATCAGATTCGAGGTAAGGTCGATCGGTCTTTTCAACAAACAACTTACAGCCCCGCAGCGCCTCAGCACTATCGCGGTCTTCCACACCCTCTACCTCTACAGCATACAGCCCTTTGCCCGGAATGTAGCGACCGCCCAAAAACTCTATCGGTTCCGGTTCACTTTTGTTAGGGCGCAAAATCCACCGCTTCCCCGGTTCGATAAACCTTTCCGGGAAATCAGAATCGGGATAGACTCGCACTTCCCCGTCCAAACCTTGAGCTGCTACAATTTTACCGATTTCTATCCATTCAGACATAAACTTTTTGGGAATTGGGAATTGGGAATTGGCAATTGGGAATTGGGAATTGGGCATGGGGCATTGGTAGCAGAAAAGCCTTGGTAGCAAACAACAAATAACTAATGACTACTGACTAATGACTAATGACTACTTACTTCTTTACACCAATCCAGTTCTCAGCGCTACAACTGCGGCTTGCACGCGGTCATCCACTGCCAACTTATTCATAATACCGCGAACGTGAGTTTTAATAGTATTTGGACTCAAGTAAAGCGCCGCTGCTATCTCAGGATTGCTGTTACCTTCCACCATTAATTTTAACACCTCCAATTCCCGCTGCGACAACTGACCAAAAGTAGTTGTAGAGGCAGGTATGGGGGGTTTGAGGTGTTCGATGACAGTCCGGGCAATTTGAGGGTCAAGATATGTAGCCCCCTCTGCGGCGGCTGCAATCGCTGCTAACAGCCTGTCTACAGAAGCACCTTTAATGCAATAAGCATCAGCCCCGCTAGAAAGGGCAGCAATAATTTCAGTTTCTGCCGTGTGAGAAGTTAACATTACTACTCTAACTTCTGGCAATTGTGCTTTAATTTGCTGCGTCGCTGCTATGCCGTCGAGCCGTGGCAAACCTATATCCATCACAATGATATCAGGTTTGAGTTTCAGTGCTGCTGCTACGCCTAAATAGCCGTCTTCTGCTTGTCCTACTATTTCTATGTCTGGGGAATCGGCTAAAACTTGCTCTAATCCCAGTTGCATCATCGGGTCATCTTCAACAATTAAAATTTTCATAATACGAAGAAAGTTCGGCAACGGATTGTGTAACGGATGTAACGGATGTCAGGAAGAAGGAAGTTCGGCAACGGATTGTGTAACGGATGTAACGGATGTAACGGATGTAACGGATGTCAGTCCGATGTCCGTCGGAAGAAGGAAGATTACTTAGTTGTTAATATTTTACATGAACTTATACCGAACCAATAACCAATAACCAATAACCACTAACTACTGACTAACTTTTAAAACCTCCACGAATTCGCCCGGTACAATCCAGGTGTCCCCTGGTGGCAAAACTGCTAAACCACTCGTATTTGCGAGATTAATTAAATTAGCTGAATTTTGGGTGCCGCTAGCAGGTTCAAATTCCCAGACTCCGGCAACTAAATGTAGTTTACCCCAAACATAAGTTTCGCGTCTGCCGTGCGATCGCAATTCAGCATTACACCTAGCTTTGACAAACTCCGGCCCCCAAGCATCCGGGCCAAGCCCAGACATCTTTCTCAAAGCAGGCACAACAAACCGCCAACAGCAGACTAAAGCCGAAACCGGATTTCCCGGCAAACCAAAATAGAGACTATCCGAATTTTTTTCACCTCGTTTAAACTCAGCAACCGTTAAAGGTTTCCCCGGCTTAATAGCCACAGAACTAATGTGAACTTTTCCTCCCAAATCTGCCAAAATTTTCTCGACATAATCGTAGTCTCCTACCGAGACGCCGCCCGTAGAAAGCACCACATCCGCCGTCGCAACAGCCCCGGATATCGCCTTGTTTAATGCATCTTCATTATCAGGAACAATGCCCAATCGAATCGGTTCAAATCCCATTTGTGCCAACAAAACTGTCAAAGCATACTGATTCGAGTCTACCAGTTTCCCCGGTGCCAAAGGTTCGTCAGGCGATACCAATTCGTCACCAGTAGAAAAAATTGCCACCCGCAGCCGCCGATAAACTGGAACTTGAATGCACTGGGCAGTTGCTAACACTGCCATTTCTGGGGCATTGATAACTGTACCGGGAGTTAGCAAAGTTGTTCCTGCTTGATAAAAAGCGCCTTTGTGCCTAACAAATGCTTGCGGTTTTTCAGGAGAAACTAAGATAAAAATACGATCGCCCTCACGCCTTGTTTCTTCCTGCATTACCACCGTATCAGCACCCGCAGGCATCACCCCCCCCGTAAAAATTCGCGCCGCTTGCCCCGATTTTACGGTATTTTGAGGCTGATATCCGGCTGGAATCTCTTCAACTACTTCGAGTACCACTGGTTTTTCGGCGCTACAGTTTTCCACATCAGCAAACCGCACCGCGTACCCATCCATTGCTGAATTATCCCAATAAGGAAAATCAAGGGAACCAGTGACGGCAGCAGCCAAAATGCGCCCCGATGCTGCCAGCAAGTCTACAGTTTCTACATCCCGCTGACTGTCGAGGGGTTGCACCAAATTTAGAACGATCGATTCTGCTTCTTTCACTGACAGCATGACTGTCTCCTTGTTTTGATAACACTCATGATTAAGTTTAGCAAAATATCCAGAGATATTGGTGATATAATTTTTTTTGATTTGGGCAGTAAACCTAATTTTTGGTGTTAATTGCTTATGACTATTTCTCGTTTGGTTGTTAGACTCAATTGTTTATCCTTATTTGTGGTGGCGATACTGATATTTTTCACTCAACTTTCCGGGTTAAAAGTCAGCGATTTATTCTTGCCGCCTTATTCTTATCCCCATCCCAATGTCGCTTTGTTAACTCGGACTTTTCAAGTTTTATGTTCTGTACCCGTCATTATTTGTACTTTCACCTATAAATTAGCTCAAAGTATTCAACCGCGCACTTCAGAAAATCGATTTATTCTGTTTTCGGCTTTGTTAACAGGTGGATTTTTACTAAATGAAATTTACAGAATTCATATATATATGGTAGCAGGGGGAATTCCTAAGCTCGGAGTAAGTCTTTTATACGCCGTGGTTTTGTCCTCCTACGGATGGTTTTTTCGGCGAGAACTACAGTTAACTCCCTACCAAATATTCTTAGCGGGTGTAGGCTTGTTGTTTTTTGCGATCGGCGTCGATGCCCTGCATATAAAAAACAAAATATTCTCCAGTTTACTAGAGGGACTACCTAAACTGTTTAGCGAAATCAACATTGCATTTTATTATTGGTATGTCTGTAAGTGTTTCCTCCAAAAAGCGTTTGATAAAACTATTAATAGCTAGTTATAAGGATGTGATATAATGAGCAAAAGTGCATAAAAAGATATCCATTAAATCCTCTTAACCCTTAATAATATTTACAGCATCTGCATCGCTCGGCATTGAGCCGCATTCATATACATAATCTGGCTTAAAAGTCCCAACGCATCCTGATAAAATACCATGATAGCAGTTACCATTAACTTCAACTCGATCGCCAAAATAACCGACGACCAATTTTATCAACTGTGTCGCGAAAACCCCGATGTCAAATTTGAACGCAACGCCGAAGGAGAAATAATCGTTATGCCACCCACAGGAGGAGAAACCGGAAATTACAATTCAGAAATTAATGCGGATTTTGTGATTTGGAACCGACAAACTAAACTGGGAATTTGTTTCGATTCTTCAACTTGCTTCAAACTGCCAAGCGGTGCCAACCGTTCTCCCGATGTCTCTTGGATTGAAAAATCAAGATGGGATGCACTCACTCCCGAACAAAAACAAAAATTCCCTCCCATTGCCCCGGATTTTGTCTTAGAGTTAATGTCGCCGACAGACAGCCTCAAAGATACTCAAGACAAAATGCAAGAATACATGAATAACCAAGTCAAATTAGGCTGGTTAATCAACCGCAAAACCCGGAGAGTCGAAATCTATCGCCAAGGACAAGAAATAGAAGTTTTGGAATGTCCAACAGAACTTTCAGGAGAAGATGTTTTGCCCGGTTTCGTGCTAAACTTGCGATCGCTGTGGACATAATAGCTAAATCCGAAGCCGAGAAACCGGGTTTTTTCCCGAATCTGCGGGTGGCATCGAAGTATGTATTAAAAAACCCGGTTTCTGAGTCCCTAATCTGCGTTAAAAAAATCTAATGGAAACTAAAGAAACAACTTCCCTAACAGCCGAACAGCACAAACAAAAAATGCAGCGCCGACAAGAAGTACAGGCGCAGCGAATTGCCGGGGCTTCCAAAGACAAAGGTTTAATAATTGTCAATACGGGTAACGGGAAAGGCAAAACCACGGCAGCTTTGGGAATGGTTGTGCGATCGCTCGGTCACGGATACCGCGTCGCCATAGTACAATTTATCAAAGGAGCTTGGGAACCCGCAGAAAAAGCGGTTTTTCAACTCTGGGAAAAACAGCTAGAATTCCACGCAATGGGAGAAGGCTTTACTTGGGACACGCAAGACCGCGATCGAGATATCGAAACAGCTCAAAAAGCCTGGGAAAAATCCCTAACTTTTATCTGCAATCCCGAATTTAAATTAGTTCTTCTAGATGAAGTTAATATAGCATTAAAACTAGGTTATTTGCAAGTAGAGCAAGTGCTTTCTGGGTTAGACCAAAAACCCGAAGAAACCCACATTATTTTAACAGGCAGAGGCGCCCCGCCCGCGCTAATCGAACGGGCCGACTTGGTGACAGAAATGACTTTAGTTAAGCATCCATTCCGAGAACAAGGGATTAAAGCTCAAGCAGGTATTGAGTATTAATGTTGTTGGTCTTCAAAAGTTTAGTCCTAATTAGCTAAAAGCTGATTGGGAGTGGACTGATATTATGTCCGGTCGATTACCCCCAATACGGTAGGGGATCCCCTCACGAAAAATATCTGCCAATAATTGACAATCTCAAAAACCCGCCCTTTTAATCGCGGTAACTCGATCGGACATGATATGAAGCCCTGACTACAAACCGTATTTATGTTGTTTCTAGTCAGGACTTTTTACCAAATCTAAAATCTAAAATCTAAAATCTAAAATCGAGCTATGCTGGCAACATCAGAGTAAAAGTTGACCCCTTGCCAAACTCGCTAGTCACAGTAATTTCTCCCCCCAGCATCTGAGAGTATTTCTGCGCTATTGCCAAACCCAAACCCGTTCCTCCGTACTTGCGGGTAGTCGAAGCATCCGCTTGCGTAAAAGGTTGAAATAACTTTTGTAGCTGTTCAGGAGTAATCCCAATCCCCGTATCAGTACAGTTAAAAATCAACTGTTCCGAATCCCAACTATTCTCGTCATTTTTAATTCTTTCAACGCTGAGTGTAACTGTTCCTTTATGAGTAAACTTAGCTGCATTACTGAGCAAATTAAACAAAATTTGAGTAAACTTAATTTGATCGGAATACAATTTGCCAATATTATTAGGACACTCCACATTCAGGCGATTAGTGTTTCGCAAAAATAGCGGTGCAACAGTTTTGGCTACATCTTGAACTGCCTCCGACACGTCAAAAGTTTCTAATTCAATTTCGGCGTGACCAGCTTCAATCTTCGACAAGTCCAGAATATCATTAATTAAGGAAAGTAAAAGCTGGCCTGAATTGTGAATTCTCTCCAAATCCGACACAAAATTTTCTTCGCCTAAATCAACAGCCTCTTCTTGCAGGATCTCGCTGTAACCGATAATCGCATTCAGAGGAGTTCGCAGTTCGTGGCTCATGTTAGCCAAAAACTGACTTTTAGCCAAATTAGCTGCTTCTGCTGCTTCCTTTGCCTTGTAGAGTTCTGCCTCGGCTTGCAAGCGGTCGGTCACATCGTGAGCCAGCACTAATTCAGCATTTCTGCTATCAAATACCAGAGCATAAGAAGTAATTTCTACATCAATAATTGTTCCGTCTTTTTTCTGGTGCTGCCACACACCTGCAAACTCAATACCGGCATCTACTTGGGATATATTTTCTAGCAATTTCGGCAGATATTGGGGGGGACGAATGTCCGCAACGGTCATGTTGAGAAATTCGTCGCGAGTGTAGCCGTAGTGTTGGATAGCAGCCTGATTGACGGCTATAAATTCCTGAGTTTCTAAATCGTAAACCCACATCGGATGGGGGTTATTTTTAAACAAAAGTCTGTAGCGTTCTTCCGAGGCTCGTAGTTCGGCTTCGGCTTGCTTACGCTCGGTAATGTCACGGACAACCGTGCAAATAATCTCGCGGCCACCGTAGGAAATCACGCTCCCGCTCACTTCTACATCCACGCAGGAACCGTCTCGGCGGCGGTAGAGAACTTCGCCAATTCTGAATTGTTTGTCCGTCAGCAGTAACTCGATATTGTTGTCAATTAGGTCTTTAGAGTAAGCGATGATATCGTAAATAGTTAGTTGCGAAATCGCATCAAGATTGTAATCTAGCAGGTCTCTAAACGCTGTATTGGCTTCCAAAAGGCGTTTGGTTTGAGCGTCCCACAGGAATATACAATCTGTAGCTTGCTCGACTACGGCTCGGTAGCGGGCTTTTTCCTCAAGTTGTTCGCTGTCGGCGATCGCGATCGCACTCAACATTCCGTTGATAGTATGGGCAAGGTCGGACAACTCGTCTTCCCCCGTCACCGGTAGTCGCACCGAGAGGTCTTGACTGCTGCTGACGCGGTTGACTGCTTTCGCTAAACCGCTCAACCGAGACAGCACCAGACGCTCTAGCAGTAGCAGAGTGCAGCCGATCAACCCAATTCCCACTAACGCTACAGACACCAGCAGGTACAGCAAACTAATTTGACCTTGCCGATATATTTCTCTGGGAATATCCACCCGCAATAGCAGCGCAGGTTGGTTGTAAATATCGCGGATCAGGGCGTAACCTGCGATCGAATCTTCGCTTAAAGGACGCACCAAAATCGGTTTTTTTTCCGACAGTTTCTCCCGCACTTGCTCAAAGTCTGCAGGCAACCTAGCCTCATTCACGCTGTGTACGATTAGCGGCAAGCGAGTAATTTTAGAAACCTTCGCAATGCCTGCAGCATCCAAATTGCGCCCGAAGATCAGCGTACCTCGGATCGGGCCGGTGCTTTTAGTCGTGAGAATAGGCCGAGAAGTAATCAGTATTGGCCCTGACGGTAGCAGCATGATACCAGCGAGGCTGCTTTTGGCGTTGGGGTGCTGCAACAGCGGGTCGCTTAGAGAAATACGCTGTTTTAATGCTTCTGGAACAGGAGTTAATTTCAGCTTTTCGCTGTCTAAACCTGTACCGTAAACTATTTTGCCAGAAGTATTGACAAATACGGCTATATTAACTCTTATATTAGCCAGCCCTTCTGGAATTAAATTGGAGTCAATGAATTCTGAGTTGCGGTTTTGGATAAAATCGTAGGTGTCGTCCCACGCAGACCAGTCGGCAAAGCGCGAGTTGAAGTCGTCGGCAGTTTGCCCGAACACGCTGAGCACTCCCTTGACAACCTGTGTGGCTTCTTGTTCCTCTGCTTTGATCAGGCTGCCCAAGAGGATACTTGAGGAGGCGACATACAGAATCCCAGTCAATCCAGCGATGGTAATGCCAATTATCGATAGTGTTTTCCGACGCAGTTTCATTTTGCCATGTGTGTGGTGTCCGTCCGAAGAAATTCTCAACTCAGGAGCAATTTTACTACTGTTTCCTGAAGCCTGACCGAAAGCAATTTGGTCCGGGCGCCCCCGATGTATCAGTGGGGTTGCTTTCTTCAAATCTCAAATCTCAAATCTCAAATCTCAAATCAAGAGCAATTTTACTACTGTTTCCTGAACCCTGACCGAAAGCAACTTGGTTCGGGGGCGCCCGATTTATCAGTGAGGTTGCTTTCTTCAATTCTAAAATCTCAAATCTCAAATCTAAAATCTAAAATCTAAAATCTAAAATCGATTGACTGGTGGCGCAGCGCGTGTTTCCTACTTTTCCCACACCTGCTCTTTGTGAGCTTCCGTGCAAAGACCCAAGATGCGATGATCGTTCTCGCTGATGGTAGAAATTGGGTAATACTGTTCCAGATTTACCGAGTAGGGAGAGCGACTGCCGTCGTAAGTGTCCACTACTGTTAAATTTAACTGAGTTCGATCGCCCGTGCCGTAAAAACAGTAAAAAGCAGACCGAGGTAGGTAAAAAGCGCCGACCACCTTACTCTGTCGCATTTCAAATACAAAATATTCTTGTTTAAGTTCCTCTGGCTTGCTCGACTGACCGTAGAGGTAAATGCCATCTGCTAAACCTGTGCTAGCTGTATCTGGGGGAGGGTTTGGGGGAGATTGCGAGCTTAAAACGCCGGATTTGATCTCCGAGTTGTGCGATCGGCCTGCGGGTAATGCGATGCTCAAGTTACCGGGCAACAGAGCAAGCACGATCGCGATCGCTTCTAAACTTCCTGTCAATATCAAATAAGTCAAAACCACTCCAGACCCCAAAATTTAAAATAACTGGTTCCAAGCGCCTCTTGTACCAGTTTCACCAAGATTGTAGAGAAACCGGGTACTTGGCTTAATGTTGGCTATTAACTTGAATGAACGATCGCCCGCCCGGTTCCTGAACTTAAATCTAAGATTAGTTTGGACAAATTTTGCCTCCGCCCCGATCGGGCGATCGACCCGTCAATCGATTGCGCGATTTTAGATTTTAGATTTTAGATTTTAGAATTGAACCATTGACTTGCGCGAGATAAATACGTTCGGCAAGTTTCTCGGATACAGGTTTTTTATTTCTGGACGGATGAATCACGTGGCGGGTATCCTGGATGCGGGAATTGTCAAATGATACCATTTTAGATTTGAGATTTTATATTAAAGAATTAAATAATTTGGCGTGACCTATTCCATAAGGGTTTGGAGCACCGGCCTACAGTCCATTCTTTTTTAACTGGTATAAAATTATCCTTCCCAGCAGGGCCAACACGAAAAAAAAAGTTGAGATTTCTCAAAATCTCAACTTTTTTAGTGACTAACTAGCCAAGTATTCTCGGACTTGAGATTGGCGGCGGCGCAGGTGGGCAAGGGCTTGATGTTCTAGCTGCCTCACCCGTTCCCGGCTGAGATTTAACCGTTCTCCGACTTTCGCCAGTGACATTTCAGTGCCGTCTTCCAAACCGAAGCGCAGAATTATTACATCTCGCTGCTGGGGGGTAAGTTCTGATATCAAAGTATCGAGGTCTTGCCGCAGCAATTCCGAGGTAATGTAGTTGTCTGGAGATGCAGTTTCGTCTTCTAAGAGTTCTTGCAGTTCGGTATCTTGGTTGTCTCCTACCCGCAAGTCCAAAGAAACTGGATGTCTTGCCATCAGCAGATATTCCCGAATTTGGGAAGGGTGCAGTTCCAAGGCCGCGGCAATTTCCCCAGGGGAGGGAGACCGGCCCAACTGCTGGGTGAGTTCCCGCTGCACTTTTTTGATTTTGTTGAGTTTTTCGGTGATGTGAATTGGCAATCGAATTGTGCGGGCGTGTTGGGCGATCGCGCGAGTAATTGCTTGCCGAATCCACCAGTAGGCGTATGTGGAAAATTTGTATCCCCGCATCGGGTCAAATTTTTCGACTCCTCGTTCTAAACCAAGGGTGCCTTCTTGAATTAAATCCAAGAATTCCATATTGCGTTTCTGGTATTTTTTGGCGATCGCCACTACTAGCCGCAAATTCGCTTCAATCATCTTTTGCTTGGCCCGCCGCCCTATGTGTAAGATGCGGCTAAGTTCAGGTTCGGTCAACTCCATTTCGGCGGCCCACTCTTGATCTGTCAGATCCCGCTGCCATTCTTTAGCAAGTGCTTGTTTTGCTTCGATTAATTTCATCATTTGCTGCACCTGCTTCCCGAAAACAATTTCTTCTTCTCGGGTTAGCAGGGGTACGCGACCGATCTCGTGCAGATAGGTACGAACCGTATCCGTTGAGGAGTATGGCCGGCTGCCCATGCGATCGGCTTTCACTGTTTTGTTTTTGGGGGTTGTGGTGGACATGGGTGAGTATTGCACTCCTTGTAACAACAGATAAAAAGTTGGTGATACCCTGTCCCACTTTTGCAAGTGGGATAAAGACTGCGACAAAGGGGATGTTTCCCCTCTTGTTTATCGGTGACGATCGGTAGAAGCTTTTTGTTTGGGATTACTTTTGTGCTTGATTTCCAGTAATCGCCGTCGATTTTCGGTAGTTCGCTAGCTTTAACGGCTAGTTCAAGGCGAAGTGGAGCAAGAGTTTAGTTTTCTCAATATTATTCCCAATTTTGAGGATCGTAAAGAGTAAAAACCTCTGTCTTAAGGTCAAGATTCTACATTTTTCCTTAAGGTTTTGAATTCCCTGTTAGTTTTAACTGCAACTCAACTTAACAATACTCATGCAAACAGACTCATGCTATTCGAGGGCTTTGTTTTGCTCTCTGTTCCATCATCGCTTGAAATTTTCTCGCTGCCTAGATGGTAGGATGCGAGATAACCGAACTCGATCGCCGTATTAGATGCCAGTAACTGTTTAAAATATTTATTGACATTTTGATTTAAATATGCTAAGCAAATTCTGCTACGAGTAACGACAAGGTGTATAAAGGCTGGCTGTTGCCCTGTTTGACTTTCATTGTGCCCCTAGGCTCCATCATCTCCATCATGTTTAAGCTTAAGCAAATTTTGGGCCGTTAGGGATGAGGGGTAAGGGGGTGAAAGGGGAAAAGCTTCTGACTCAAAGCTGGGGCCTAATTTTTTGGACGTTCGATCGCAATTTCTAGTTTATAACTGAGGCAAAAATCAGATATTTCTGTCATTGCCAGCGATCGCCAATTGTTCGCAAAGACTAATTTACAGTAACATTTGCCTAAGTTCTGTAAGGAATCTAGCAGTTGTCAATCTAAAATCCTAAATCCATTTTAGCAGATTCTGCCTCGGCAAATACTTGTTCATCGGGCATTTCTTGCCAGTCAATATCCCCAATTTCTCTGTAGAATTGCTCGTCGTAAGGACGAGTTTGCACGACTACGGGCATCGGTACGGCGTGGCCCAAAACTAATGCTTGCTGTTTGGAGTCGAGTTTTGCCAAAACCGATCGCAAACTCTGCCCTCCCGAAACGCCGGTAAAAATAGCATCGATGTCTTTATCATCGTTTAGCAAGGCTGTGATGCGTGTTCCGACTTGCGACATGACTTCCGCGTCGATTCCTGACGGGCGCTGGTCTACAATCAGCAGGGTGACGAAGTATTTTCGCATTTCTCTGGCAATTGTACCGAAAATAGTCGATCGCACGATCGCCGGATCGAGAAAGCGGTGAGCTTCCTCAATGGTAATCACCAAGGGCTGCGGGCGATCGCACGGATTTTTACTCTGCAAAAACTTCTCAGCTTTGCGTACATAAGCTTCGTGAATGCGGCGAGTAATCACATTTGCCGCTAACATATAGGACAGCAAATCCGAGTGCGAACCGAACTCAATTACTACATTCTTCCCACCATCTAAACACTGCAAAACTTCAGTTACATAATTTTTGGGACAGCGTTTCCGAATGTATTTCAAATCGTTTAAACGCTCTAATTTCCGCTGCAAAGCCATAATCGAAGACTTATTTCCCCGCTTTTCTTCGCAAAACCTTGAAATATCTTCATTGCTCATTTCCAGCAACTTGTTGATCCAACCGCT
Organism: Microcoleus sp. Z1_B2; assembly: GCF_036700325.1. NCBI lineage: Bacteria > Bacillati > Cyanobacteriota > Cyanophyceae > Oscillatoriales > Microcoleaceae > Microcoleus > Microcoleus sp. Z1_B2. The sequence continues at coordinate 105,454 of NZ_JAUBOQ010000006.1, read as the reverse complement.
ACCCAACTCGTTTCGCAAAATGATCGCATTTTCGATACTAGCTTCCGACAAATTCAACTCTCTCTGTACGAGGGAGATATCTTCCACTTCAATTTGATCGAAACTCAAAAACAACTCTTGAGCGTCGCGGACTCCCCGGCGTTTTGTCGATTCTGGATCGAGGGTATAAATCTGCATTTTATCGGGAAATAACTGCCGCAAACCTTTAACAGTGCTGAACTGTTTCCCTTCCGAAACAGCTTCCCACCCGTACTCCGAGTGCATATCGAAAATTAAATTAACAGCAGCTTGCTTGCGAATAATTCCCGACAATAGCAAGCGCGTCAGAAAAGATTTTCCCGTTCCCGACTTCCCAAAAACGCCGTTGCTGCGTTCCACAAATCGATCTAAATCCAAGCACACAGCAACGTCCATGTCAATCGGTTTGCCGATCGCAAAATTGCGGCGATACGGGTCATCTTCCCAGCCAAAAACCGCCCGAAAATCAGTTTCTTTGGCATCAAACACCTGGGAAAAGTGGCTGGGAATAGTTTTGACCGGCAGCAACTCAATATCCGCGCCACTTTGTGGCTCAAAAGATCCCAAATTTCCTAACGCCAGCTTATTCTCACGAACTCCGCCGTTTTTCGTTGGGTCGAAAATTGCCTGCTGTTTTTCTCTCTCAGCAGTCAACATCAACATCGGCGATAGTTCGATCGTACCGTAGGTGCTGCTACCTGCTAGCACTGCGAGCAGAAAATCGTCGTCGGGATTGGGAGGATTCGATAAAATGCGGGCGCTAGAAGTTCCCAGAGAAACGTCGGTGAGCATACAGAAAAAGTGCGATCGCACCCCCCGCACTACTAGAAATTTCCCGACCCTCATATCTTCCACCGAAACATCGGCGTGCAGTCGCACTTCTAATCCCTTGCTCAGGGAACCTTGAATAACAGAGCCTAACGGTCGATCCATTTTAGATTTTAGATTTTAGATTTTCGATTGTTAATAATCGAGCAATTTTCGCGGGGCGAGTTTTGATTGTAGATTTTTGATTGTTAACAGTCAACTAATTACCATTCCGATTCTAGTGGCAATTCAAAAAAACTCGGACTCAGATCTAGATCTGTCAAATCCGTTTCGCTCAAATAAGCGTCGGTCAAAAATACCCCTTTTAAACTTGCGCCTTTGAGGTTAGTACCTTTCAGGTTAGCACCTCTGAGATTAACTCGGAATAAATGAGCATCGCTCAAGTCGGCCTCAGTTAAATCTGCTCCCTCCAAATTTACTCTCATCAAATCTGCTTTTCGGAGATCGGCTTCGTTTAACTTAGCGCCACTGAGGTCAGCTTTTGTCAAATCTACACCTCTTAAGTCTGCCCCGCTCAAGTTCGCGAACAGCAAAGTAGCTCCGGTGAAATCTGTCTCCCTCAAATCGGCATCCCTTAAATTAGCGCCACTGAGGTCAGCCCTTGTTAAGTCTACACCCCGGAGGTCAGCAGAACTCAAGTTTACTTGGTGTAAAATTGCGCCGCTTAAATCGGCTCCTCTTAAATCAGTTCCCTCCAAGTTTGCACCTTTGAGGTAAGCTTTTTTTAAGCTAGCTCTGCTGAGGTCTACATTTTTGAGATTGACCGAAGTTAAGTTAGAAGCGCTCAAATTAGCTCCGCTTAAATCTGACCCGTTTAAGTCGGCTCCGGTTAAATTTACCCCTTGCAGCGATACATTGGGAGCAATTAAATAAGCTCCGCCCAGACTGGGGTCGATACCTTCTGAAAACAAAGTCTGGTTGCTGTAAACAGCTTTCTCCAAAATCGTGCCGCTCAAACTAGCTTCCCTCAAGTCCGCTCCGCTGAGGTTGGCTCCTGCTAAGTTTGCCCGATCGAGTTTGGCACCAAATAAAATAGCTTTGTATAAGTTTGTCCGCCGCAAATCGGCTCCTTTTAAATCCGCTTCGGTCAAATCTACCATAGCCAGATTTAAGCCAGGGAGCGAAGCATTGGGAGCTAGCAAAAATGCTCCCATTGCACCCGGATCAATATCATCGGGAAAGATAGTCCGGTTGTTGTATACGGCCTTGTCTAAAATGGCGCCGCTCAACTGAGAACCGCGTAAATCCGCCCCACTGAGGTTGGCTCTGGTTAAGTTGGCTTCGTGGAGATTTGCTCCTACTAAATTAGCCTTGATCAAACTTGCTTGTTTGAGGTTGGCGCCCGTGAATTCGGCTCCTACGAGATTAGCTTCTCGGAGGACAGCACCAGTCAAATCAGCTCTAGTGAGGTTAGCTAAATTAAGAAATGATTCAGATAAATCCGCCCCGCTGAGATTAGCGCCTGTGAGATCGGCTTCAATCAGGTCTGCATACCTGAGCATAGCGCCGCTGAGGTTAGTTTCTCGGAGATCCGTGCCTCGGAGGTTGGCTCCCCGGAGTTCCGCACCGCCAAGGTTGGTGCCTTTAAGTGCTTGTCCCCTGAGATCGAGTCGGTGCAAAAAGTCACCAACGTTCATTTCCATGTCAAATTCACCCTCTCTATTCCGATACTTTTTTCCTAACCTTTGAAATTAAGTTAGATATTCTGAAAGTACCTTTGCTGAGTTCTGGTCAAAACCATTGTAATCATCAATAGCCACAACTGGTGCATCTGGCGGATAGTGTTCTGGAATATTGTCAATGGCTACCCAAGGTGAGTTTTGTGCTTGGTTTTCTCGAAGATACTCAAGAACTTCCTGGTGTCGTAAATATTTGTGTTGGTGAATATTTTTGGGGTTGAGAAAAGGGGTGAATCCGATAATACGGATAGCGATATCTGGTGAAAATAATGGAGGTATTACCTCGAAGGGGAATATTTCACGCCCGGATGATGAAATTACTACTCGCGCATGATAGATAGGAACGAAGGACATTCTCAAAGTGATTAAGGCAATCTGAATTGAATTTCATTCTGTCTGTTGGCAAGCTCGATGTTTCATGTCTTCTGTCAGGAATAAGTACACCATTAATGTCTGAAAAATGTAACATTAACTAAAAGTTAAGTTGAATAATTTATTAATTATTAATACTGCTTAATAATATAAATTTCCATCGACGATGCTCTCTCAAGTGCTCGCTGCATCGACTTGTTATATCATGTCCGATCGCTTGACCATAATATCTCGGTCGGGCGGGTTTTTGAGATGGTCAATTATGGGCC